>JANMCI010000576.1:0-22707 GCA_031361245.1 Rhodobacterales bacterium | reverse complement strand
GTCCATTTGTGGTTGCGCAGAGCGGCGACCTGAATCTCGTTGTCGAAGTGGCCGATGTTGCCGACGATGGCCATGTCCTTCATCTCGCGGATATGCTCGATGCGGATCACGTCCTTGTTGCCGGTGGTGGTGATGAAGATGTCGGCGTTGGCGACTTCGTCTTCCAGAAGGGTCACTTCGTAGCCGTCCATTGCGGCTTGCAGGGCACAGATCGGGTCCACTTCCGTGACCTTGACCCGTGCGCCAGCACCGCGCAGCGACGCGGCAGAGCCTTTGCCGACATCGCCATAACCGCAGACCACGGCGACCTTGCCGGCCATCATGGTGTCGGTGGCCCGGCGGATGCCGTCAACCAGCGATTCCTTGCAGCCATATTTGTTGTCGAACTTGGATTTAGTGACGCTGTCGTTCACGTTGATGGCCGGGAAGGGCAACTGGCCCTTCTTGTGCAGCTCATAAAGGCGATGCACGCCGGTAGTGGTTTCCTCGGACACGCCCTTGATGTCGGCACGTTGCTTGGTGAACCAGCCCGGCGAGGCCTTGAGCCGCTTTTTGATCTGGGCGAAAAGGCAGACCTCTTCTTCGGAGGTCGGCACGGCGATCAGGTCAGTCTCACCTGCCTCAACACGCGCGCCCATGAGGATGTAGAGAGTGGCATCGCCGCCATCGTCAAGGATCATGTTGCAAGTGCCGTTCTCGCCGCCGAACTGAAAGATCTTGTCGGTATATTCCCAATACTCCGTCAGCGTTTCGCCTTTGATGGCGAACACCGGCGTTCCAGCGGCAGCAATCGCGGCTGCGGCGTGGTCCTGAGTTGAAAAGATGTTGCATGAGGCCCAGCGCACATCTGCGCCAAGGGCGGTCAGCGTTTCGATCAGGGCAGCGGTCTGGATCGTCATGTGGAGCGAGCCGGCGATCCGGGCACCCTTCAGCGGCTTGGAGGTGCCGAACTCCTCCCGGCAAGCCATCAGTCCGGGCATTTCTGTCTCGGCAATGATCAGTTCCTTGCGTCCAAAATCAGCCAACGCGATGTCTTTGACGATATAATCCTTCGGCATGTGCCGCACTCCTTGATCCATGGGTTGTGGGGCAGATAGCATCAGATCGGAACTACGGCAACCAACGGTGCAAAATCGATGAAACAACCTCGCGCATGGCAACGGATGCTTTCTGGGCGCAGGCTGGATCTGCTCGACCCGACCCCGATGGATATCGAGATCGAGGATATCGCCCATGGGCTGGCCTTTGTGGCACGGTGGAACGGGCAGACGCGGGGCGATTGGCCGTATTCGGTTGCGGAACACTCGTTGCTGGTCGAGCAGATCTACGGCCGACTTGGTGAACCACCCGCCAAATGGCGACTGGCCGCATTGCTGCATGATGCGCCGGAATATGTGATCGGCGACATGATCAGTCCGGTCAAGGCTGCGGTCGGCCCCGGCTATGGTGAATTGGACCTTCGGCTGACGGCAGCCGTGCATCTGCGCTTTGGCCTGCCCGCAGCGCTTCCGTCGGAGATAAAGAAAGCGATCAAGCGGGCCGACAAGATTTCCGCTTGGCTGGAAGCGGTGCAGATTGCGGGGTTTTCGGAAGCCGAAGCAGACAAGTTCTTTGGCAGACCGGGAGACGACTTGAGGCGCGGTCTGGAGATCCGTTTGCGCCCGCCTGCCCAGGTGCGGGCCGATTATGTTGCGCGGCATGAGGCTTTGTTGGCGGCCATCATGACTTAGGTCGCGAGGTGGCGATTAGGCAGGGAAGGATTCAAAAATCCCGGAGGTTGCGTATTATACCTCCTGTCAACCCGGAGGAAAGCAGCCGGAGCTATCTGCATTGTTGGAATTCAAAAGACCGCCGTTTGATCGGCGGCCTCCATCATTCAACCAGAGCAAGATCAAATAGCCAGATCTTCCGGCTTTTTTCCCTTGGCCAACGCCTCGGAGAACCAGCGTGGTTTGCGACCACGTCCAGACCATGTATCTGATTTATTTGCAGGATTCGCATACTTGGCTGTAGCGGGCGCACGTTTGCGCACCACGGATACGCCCGTCAGCTCTGCCAGCGTGAACCCTTTGGACCGAGCCACTTCTTCCAATTCAGCAAGAGCGGCTTTCTTCTTGCGATCCTCAAATGAGGAAATCGCTTTCACTACCTGAGATTGAAGGTCCTTCAACTCTTTAAGTGAATAATTGTTCAGGTTGATGCTCATTGCTGTTGTCCTTTTTATTGCCCCGTTTCATTTAGGACGATATTCCGCAGAAATCAAGCGGCGGGCATTATCTGGGACTGCGCTTGGCAAGAATTCTCTGAAGGGTGCGGCGGTGCATCGACAGACGGCGCGCCGTTTCCGAGACATTGCGGTCGCACATCTCGTAAACGCGCTGGATATGCTCCCATCGCACGCGGTCGGCCGACATCAATTGATCGGGCAATTCCGGATGCGTTTCCCCATTGGACAACAGTGCACCGACGATTTCGTTGGCATCTGCGGGTTTGGACAGATAGTCGATGGCTCCGATCTTGACGGCGGCGACTGCGGTGGCAATTGCGCCATAGCCGGTGAGGATTACAACGCGGCAATCAGGGCGGCGCGCGTGCAACGCCTCAACCACATCCAGACCATTGCCGTCGCCAAGGCGCAGATCGACCACGGCATAGGCGGGAGGGCGCTCCAGGGCGATGGCGCGCCCTTCTGCAACGCTGCTGGCAGTTTGCGGGACAAAGCCTCGTTTTTCCATCGCCTTGGCGAGGCGGCGAACGAACGGCTCATCATCGTCAACAAGCAGCAGCGAGCGGTCAGCTCCAAGCGCTGGATCGAATCCGGATAATTCTGTTTCCGTCATCCTGAGCTTCCTCTCCCTTGTGAATTGCAGATTTTCGAACCGTCTTCGCTCGGGACCTCAATTTGCCCTTAGAAAACAGGCCGCATGTTCCGCTACATCTTGGGCGGACATGTCGCGCTGAAAGAAATCAACAAAACCGATTTGCGGCAAGACAAGATAGGTCAGAGTTGTGTGGTCGACCTCATAATCGGTTGCGGCATTCTCAGGAATTCGGAAGAAGACCTTGTAGGCGGCAGCGGCGGCCTTGACCTGCTCGATTGTCCCTGTGAAGCCCTGCAGGTTTTCACCAAGGCCGCTGGTATACTCAGCCAAAGCCTCCGGCGTATCTCTTGTGGGGTCGATGGAGATAAAGATCGGCGTGAGGTCGATCCCATCCTTTGCCAGCAGATCGGCCACCTCGACATTGCGCGCATTGTCCAGCGGGCAGACGTCCGCGCAGGAGGCAAAGCCGAAGTAGACCAAGGCCGGTTTGGCGAAAATCTGTTGGTCGGTCACTGTCTGACCGGCTTCATCGACGAGTTCGACGGGCCCTCCGATTGCTCCGCCAGCCACATTACCGCTGCGGCAGGCGGCGAATTGGTCGGTCGCGCGCGACGACATGAAGGCGTAGCTGGTCCACCCCAAGACAGCAGCAAGTGTGATTGCACCGGCCATGGCCGCAGTTCGAGCAGAGAGTTTTGGCAAGGTTCTATCCTCTTTCAATGCCGCCATACTTGGTTCAGAACGGGGAGAATAACAATGTGCATCACCGTTCTTCACGGACAGGTCCTCGATGTTTAGCACGAATCCGCAGCCCGAACCTTGGTTGACCGGAGGCGATCTGGTCCGACTGCAGACTCTGACCAATTTGCGATGGCTGGCCATTTTTGGGCAAATCGCCGCTTTGGTGGTGGCGCCGGTCTACTTCGACCTAGTGCTTCCGCTGGGCATTTGCGCTGCGGCTGTGGGCTTTTCGGTGGTGGTAAACCTGATTTTCATGACCGTTTTTCCGGAAAAGCGCCGCCTGTCGGATGGTGAGGCACTGGCCGCACTACTGTACGACATGGGCCAGCTTTCCCTGCTGGTTTTTGTAACCGGCGGCTTGACCAATCCTTTTGCCCTTCTGGTTCTGGCCCCAGTGACAATTTCGGCCTCGGCTCTGAACCTGCGCTCGACGGTCATTGTGGCGGCGTCAGCGATCATACTGGTGTCGTTGATTGCCCAGTTTGGCGTTCCCCTGCAGCACGAAGACGGCACTACCCTGACAGTGCCGTCGTTGTTCCGTTTTGGGTTCTGGCTGTCGATCGTCATCGGCATCGTGTTCATGGCAGTCTATGCGCGGCGGATTGCCACGGAAATCAGAGCAATGTCAGATGCGGTGTTCTCCGCACAGATGGCCTTGGCGCGGGAGCAGAAACTCACGGACCTGGGCGGGGTCATCGCCGCGGCAGCACACGAACTTGGGACTCCGCTGGCGACGATCAAGCTGGTCAGTACCGAAATGGTCGACGAGTTGCAGGGACAGGACGATTTGCGTGACGATGCCATCCTCATCCGCGATCAGGCAGACAGGTGCCGCGACATTCTCCGGTCAATGGGTCGGGCCGGAAAGGACGACCTTCTTCTGAAGCAAGCACCGTTGACGGCCGTCGTTCAAGAGGCTGCCGAACCTCACCTTTCGAGGGGAAAGACGGTGATCTTTTCAGAGAGGGACCGAATGACGGGCGACATGAGGCCGCCAAATATCCTGCGCCGGCCCGAGATCATCCATGGCCTGCGCAATCTCGTGCAGAATGCTGTTGATTTTGCGCAGTCGAAAGTCTGGGTCGATACGGAATGGGACGATATGCAAATCCTCGTGCGCATAACGGATGACGGCAAGGGATTTCCATTGGAAGTGATCGGCCGAATCGGCGACCCGTTCGTGCGGCAGAAAAAGGGATCGGGAGAGGAGATGGTGCGCAAGGGGTATGAGGGCATGGGGCTCGGTCTGTTCATCGCCAAGTCGCTGCTCGAGCGGACCGGGGCATATCTCACGTTCGCCAATGCCGCCGACCCGTTCCTTGCTCCAAAAGAGCGGCCAGAGCGTTGTGGGGCCGTGGTGCAGGTGCAGTGGCAGGTCGAGTCCGTTTTGGCCCCTGAAAATCTGATGGTGGGTGAGAACCGGCCTCTCGATCCCTGAGAAATCAATACAACTTTCACGGTATTATTCTTCTTGCTGTTATGACGGAGGTTGACTAACTCAATCCGCTTGAGTTTAACGGTTCATTAACTGCGGCATCTCTAAGTTGAATCAACTCTTCGCCAAAGGCATGAATTGAATGGCACTCGACTGGATGCAGAACTTCGTGGCGGTCCTCGCTGCCATTGCCGCGGCCGCCATGGGCACGATTGCGGTGATCCTGCTGGAGCGGCGGTCAAAGGCTCGGCCCATCAGCATCTTTTCTGAGCAGCCTGCCGCGACCGTCTTTCTGTTCGATGGCGAGGTTCTCGTTGATAGCACTCCTTCTGCCAAGGCGCTGCTGAACGGGTCGCAGACGCTGGGAGGGGCGTGGGTCAAGGTTCTTTCTTATCTGAGTCGCTATTTCCCCGACCTGGAGGCGCAGATCAGCCGCCTGCCCGCTGAGGGCGCGCTGACCCTTGCCTCTGCGCCAGGGCAAAACCGACCTATGATCCTTCAGGCCGAGATGCGGGGCGGATTAACCCGTCTGGTTCTTGTCGACCCCGAAAGCGACGCTTCGGTGCCGGGGCAGGATCTGATGGTCGTCCGCGCCATGTCGGAGGAGCTGGATCTTCTGCGCCAAACGGTCGCCAAGGCACCGGCCCTGATCTGGCGCGAGCGCGACAATGGTGATGTGACGTGGGCCAACTCCGCTTACATGCTCCGGGTCGGCGACGTGGGTGAGGTCGGGCAAGAACTGTCCTGGCCGCTGCCGCGCCTGTTTGAACGCACCGCCAGCAATCAGGGCATGGCCGGCCAGCGACAAAAACTGATGCTGAGGGGCGGGCGGGCCGCCTGGTATGATCTGGTCATGACCGGAGACGATGACGGGCGGCTGGTGTTTGCGCTTCCTGCGGATTCCGCAGTGCAGGCCGAAACCGCGCTGCGCGACTTCATGCAGACGCTGACAAAGACGTTTGCCCATCTTCATGTGGGGCTGGCGATCTTTGACCAGCAACGCCAGTTGCAGTTATTCAACCCTGCCCTGCTGGACCTGACAGGTTTGCCTGTGGATTTCCTGTCGATGCGGCCGTCCTTGCTATCCGTGCTGGATGCGATGCGCGACCGCAACATGATCCCCGAGCCCAAGGACTATCGCGGATGGCGGCGCCAGTTGGTGGAGTTGGAAAAGGCCGCCGCTTCCGGCCTTTATGAGGAAACCTGGAGCCTGCCCGGCGGCCAGACCTACCGCGTGATCGGCAGGCCGCATCCAAATGGGGCAATCGCGCTGATGATCGAAGATATTTCGGGTGAAATGCTGCGGACACGGCGCTATCGGGCTGACCTGGAACTTGGGCAATCGGTGATCGATCAAGTGGACGAGGCTATCGCCGTCTTTTCGGAAGGCGGACAATTGGTCATGTCGAACGCCTACTACAGTCAGATCTGGGGCAGCGACCCGTCCGGTACGCTGGAGGATGCGAGTTTGTGGTCTCTGTGCACCCATTGGCGCAGCCAGAGCGCTCCAAATCCGATCTGGAGTGATCTGGAGGACTTTGCGGCAAATCAGGGCGACAGGAGTCTGTGGCGGGCCGAAGCACGTTTGCTGGACGGACGGTTGATTGATTGCCGGTTTGCTCCCCTTTCGGGAGGTGCCACGCTGACGGCGTTTCGGGTTCGCGATGTCGGCGTAAACAGGGCAGCTCTGGCCGAGGATGTTGCGCTGCGGAGCGCTTGAGGTCCCGGGGCTATTCGAACTCGCATATAGTCCGCAGACGCTGCAAACAAAGAATTGGGATTCAGCTCATCCGCGAAGCGCGCTAGAACGGGTGCATGGTCGAGCAGCCGCTGATGACATTCCTTGCCGATGAAAAGGACACGAGCCGCTTGGCCCGTGTTCTGGCACCGCGATTGCGGGCAGGCGATACCGTTCTGCTGGAAGGGCCGATCGGCGCAGGCAAAAGCCATTTCTGCCGTGGGATTATCCGGTCACGGCTGGGACGCGATGAAGACGTGCCTTCGCCAACGTTCACACTGGTTCAGACCTATGAGGATGATCCGGACATCTGGCATGCCGACCTTTACCGCCTTACCCATCCGGACGAGGCCCGTGAGCTGGGGCTTGAAGAGGCGTTCGAGACTGCGATCTGTTTGGTCGAATGGCCCGACAGGTTGGGGCGATATGCGCCACCGGGGGCAATAAGGATCAGGCTTTCCATGCTTGGGACCGGGCGCATCGCCGAGATTGACACAGGCCAGCGCGCCGATCTGGCGGCGGCTCTGGTCGCCGAATTCCCGAACTCAACTCGTGACGCCTCCTGTCGTATGATGCTTGAGCGGGCGGGATGGGGCGGCGCGGAACGGAAACGCCTGGCTGGTGATGCCTCGGCCCGCAGCTACGAGCGACTTACCCTGAACGGACAGAGCCGCATCCTGATGGATTCGCCTCCTGGTCTGGCCGATGATGTGTCGAGCTTTGTGCACGTCGACAAGCACTTGCGACACATCGGGCTCTCGGCCCCGATCATCCACGCAGCAGATCTGGCACGGGGTTTTCTGCTGTTGGAGGATCTGGGGGACGCGGTTTTCGCGCCGCTCATTGACCAGAACCCCGCCCTGGAAGCAGAACTATGCCGCGCAGCAATTGGTGTTTTGCTGCACTTGCAAAGCAAACCGCCGGCTGCGGATTTGCCCGACCTTTCAACGCAGAAATGGGCCGATTCCGCTGTCCTTGTGATGGACTGGTATCGCTTTGCCATTACCGGCGAGAAGTTGAAAGATCGGGAATTCAGTCAGGTCCTTTCCGGCCTTCTGAAGACCTGGGCGGATGGGCCCAGAGTCATGATTCTACGGGATTATCATGCCGAAAATCTGATCTGGTTGCCCGAGAGGGAGGGGCTTGCGAAGGTCGGCCTCCTCGACTTCCAGCTCGCCCAGCTCGGACAGCCGGGATATGATCTGGTGTCGCTGCTGCAGGACGCGCGTCGGGACGTCAGCCTTGCGATGGAGCGCAGCATGGTGCAGCATTTTGTCGAGGCGAAGGGCATGACCGAAGCGGCTTTTGTCCCCTCCTATGCCGCGTTGGGCGCGCTGCGGGCGCTGCGCATCCTTGGCATATTTGCCCGTCTTTGCCTGGCCGAAGGCAAGGCTGGCTATGTGGCGATGATCCCGCGGGTTTGGGGTCACTTGCAGCGCAATCTCGCCCAACCAGAGCTGTCCGCGCTGCGTCGAATTGTCGACGCGCTGATTCCACCGCCAACGGCGCAGAACCTCAAACGAATCGAGGAGCAATGCAACGCTTTCCGGTGATGTTGTTTGCTGCGGGTTTTGGCACGCGGATGGGAGAGCTAACCCGAGACCGCCCCAAGCCGCTTATCAAAGTGGCAGGACGTTGCCTCCTGGATCACGCGCTGGATCTGACTGTACGCGCCGGACTAGACCGCCGGGTCATCAACCTGCACTATCAAGGCGATCAGATCGAACGGCACATTTCGGGTCAAAACATCATCCCGTCATGGGAGCGGGGCGAGATTCTTGACACCGGGGGCGGGCTGCGCGCTGCACTGCCACTGCTCGACGGCAATCCGGTTTTTACACTGAACACTGACGCCGTCTGGTCGGGTCAAAATGCTTTGGTGGAACTGGAAGAGGCTTGGGCCGGGGACAGGATGGATGCGCTGCTGCTTCTTGCGCCTGTCACCTTGGCTGAAGGCCACCGAGGGCGCGGCGACTTCGTCATGGATGCTGAAGGGCGGATCAAGCGGGCTGACGGGTGCGAGGGTCTGATTTATCTCGGTGCCCAGATTATCCGCACTGAACTGTTAGCCGATTTCCCCGAACGCGCCTTTTCGTTGAACCGCCTGTGGGACCGGATGATCGCTGCGGGAAGGGCATACGGTGTCATCCACGATGGAAGCTGGTGTGATGTCGGCCGTCCCGAGGGGATTGCCACTGCCGAAGCGATGCTGGCAAGGTCCAGACATGAATGAGGGCCAGAATCTCTTTTACCTCCCGCCAGGTGTGGACTTCGCCCAGGAACTTGTGTGCGGCCTGAAAGAACGACTGTCGGGTCATAGCCCTGAAGCAATGGCGCGGGTGCGTCTGTTTTTGAACAGCCAGCGGATGCGTCGGCGGGTGATCGATGTTTTCACGGCAGGCGGGGCCTCCTTTCTGCCGCGCATGGATGTGGTGTCCGAGTTGCAGGGCGACCCAATTCTTGCGGACCTGCCGCACCCCGACCCTGACCTGCGTCGCAGGCTGCAACTGACGCGGCTTGTCGGCAGTTTGCTGACAGCTCAACCGGATCTTGCCCCAATGCCTGCGCGTTTTGATCTGGCCGAGAGTCTGATGCGCCTGCTGACCGAAATGCAGGATGAAGCGGTCTCGCCTGCGGCGGTCGCCGAGTTGGACGTTTCAAACCACTCTGTCCATTGGGCGCGCACGCAGGAATTCCTGAAGATCGTGGCACCGCTGGCACTTGCTCGAGGGGACATGCCGTCGCGCCAGCGCGAGGCCGTCTCGCGGTTGGCCCGGGCGTGGAAATGCGAGCCGCCAGGAGACCTTGTGGTTATCGCCGGGTCTACCGGATCACGTGGGACCACTGCATTGTTGATGGAGACGATTGCGCACCTCGACTTGGGCGCCGTCGTTGTTCCCGGATTCGACAATGTTCAGCCGAACGCCGTCTGGCGTGAGATGCGTGATGCGATGGCGGCCGAGGACCACCCGCAATTCCGCTATCGTCAATTGATGGAAAGGTTGAAGGTTGCGCCTGACGGTTTTCAACCATGGCGGTCCGTCTCTCCTGTCGATCCGGAGCGAAATCGCGTCATCTCGTTGGCTTTGCGACCGGCGCCGGTCACCGATCAATGGCGGGTAGAGGGGCCGCAACTGCCAGATCTGGTCAGCGCCTGCGCCGGCATGTCGCTGGTTGAGGCGGCGAGTTCGAGAGAAGAGGCGACGTCAATTGCGCTCGCCTTGCGGCGCGCTGTGGACAGCGGGACGCGGGCCGCATTGATCACGCCGGATCGTGGACTGTCGCGGCGGGTTGCGGCTGCATTGGCGCGATGGGGAATCGTCGCTGACGACTCGGCGGGAAAGCCGCTGTCACTGTCGCCGCCGGGGCGATTCCTGCGCCTCGTGGCACGTGGCTTCACAGGTCCGGTAACTTCGGACTATTTGCTGACTGTTTTGAAGCATCCTTTGGCCGGATCACTTGCGGCGCGCGGCCAGCATCTGTCCAATGTTCGTTCATTGGAGCTTCACCTGCGCCGCTACGGCCCTGCTTTTCCCAGAGGGCAGGATTTGCTGGACTGGGCGACAAAACAGCCATCTGCCCTTCCTTGGGCTGAAGCTCTGTCAGCGGTGGTGCGGCAGCTTGGCGGCGCCTCAACCGCCCCTTTGACCGAACACGTCCGGCGTCACATTGCTGTGGCCGAAGCCTTGGCGCGCGGAACCGATGTGGTCGGGGCCGGACAGCTTTGGCGGGAAGCCAGCGGCGAGGCAACGCTGAAGTTCATGACCTCTTTGCGTGAAGAAGCGCCGCACGGAGATTTCATGACGGCGGCCGACTATCGGAATTTCTTTGATACCCTGATCCAGGAGGGCGAGGTCCGCGAACCGGGCGTGCGCAATCCCTTGGTCGCGTTTTATGGTCACCGGGAAGCGCGTGAAATGGTGGCGGATCTGGTCATCCTGGGCGGTCTGACCGACGGTGTATGGCCGGCATCAGCTGATCCCGATTCATGGCTGAACCGCAGAATGCGGCGTGACGCTGGTCTTTTGTTACCCGAACGGCAAATCGGATTGGCAGCGCACGATTTCCAACAGGCGATCGCTGCAAAAGAGGTGATCCTGACACGAGCCCTGCGCGATGCCGAGGCCGAAACTGTGCCGTCCCGCTGGCTGAACCGACTGTGCAATCTGATGGAGGGGCTGCCCGAAAGGCGCGGACCATTGGCGCTCATTGAAATGCGCAAACGCGGTCGCATCTTGATGGAAAGCGCTCGAGCGCTCGAGCGGCCAAGCACAAAGCATACCCAAGACCCACGACTGCTACCCGCCGTTCGTCCCAGCCCATGCCCGCCGGTCGGAGCGCGACCCAAAAGACTTTCGCTTACTCGAATCACCACTCTGATCCGCGACCCCTATGCGATCTATGCCCAGTACGTTCTTGGCCTGCGCCCCTTGGACCCGTTGCGGCACCTGCCCGAGGAAAGGGACCGTGGTACGGCCGTCCACAAAGTGCTTGAGGTTTTCGTCAAGAACCGACCGCCGGACGAAGCTCTTCTAGAAGCGCGGGCACGTCTTTTGGCAACCGCAGAAGCCATTTTGCGCGAGGAAACGCCCTTCCCTTCCGCCCGGATCCTGTGGCTGGCCCGACTGGAGCGGGCGGCAGATCATCTGCTCAACCAAGACACCAAGCATGACGGAATGCCCGTTCTGATCGAAGAGACTGGCCAGATTTCCGTCGGGAGCGGCGGCTTCACGTTGTTCGGTACCCCGGACCGGATAGACATTCTGCCAGATGGGCGGCTCCATCTGATCGACTACAAAAACGGCTCCCCTCCGACGGAGGCCCAGCAGGAATCGTTCGACAAGCAGTTGCTGTTTGCGGCGGCAATGGCGGAACGCGGCGGATTCGCGCAGCTTGGCAAGTCAGAAGTGGCTCGCATCACTTTTATCGGACTTGGAGCAGGCGAAAAGGCGATTGAAACCGAGATCTCGTCTGAAAAGCTCGACGAGCAATGGCGGCGATTCACACAATTGATCGATCGGTATGGTCAAGCCGAAACCGGCTATGCCGCACGACGCGCCGTATTCGAGACACGCTATTCCCGCGACTATGACCACCTGTCGCGTTTTGGCGAATGGCAGATGTCCGACCGGGCCGTGAACATTCCCGTGGGGCAAGATGATGGCGCATGATGATGCCAGCCAACGTCAGGTACTTGCATCGCGGCCAGACGCTTCAACCTGGCTGCTTGCCAATGCAGGTTCCGGCAAGACTCGGGTTCTGACCGACCGGGTGGCGCGGCTATTGCTCCACGATGTCGAGCCACAGAGGATTCTGTGTCTGACCTACACGAAATCCGCTGCGAGCGAGATGCAGAACCGGCTGTTCAAGACGCTCGGTGAATGGGCCATGAAGCCGGATGCGGCGTTGACGCAGGCCCTGGCCGATCTTGGCGAGGATGAGATAGATGCCGCCCATCTTGCCCGGGCGCGCCGCCTTTTTGCCCGTGCAATCGAAGCCCCGGGCGGGTTGCGAATACAGACTATCCACAGTTTCTGCGCAACGCTTCTGCGGCGGTTTCCGCTGGAGGCAGGGGTGTCTCCGCGATTTGGGGAGCTTGACGACCGATCGGCCCGGCTTTTGCGGCAAGAGATTCTTGAAGAAATGTCGAACGGGCTGGCACCCGCCGCTGTCGCAGATATTGCGCGCGAATTTTCTGGCAATGACTTCATGGAATTGATCGCGCAGATCGTTGGCAAGAGGCGGGCTTTTGGCAGCAATAGAGAAGAAATCGGGGCAATTGACTTCGTTGCCGCCGAAAAGGAACTGGCTGAAAGGCTGCTGTGCGGAGTTGATGCATGGTTTGGAGATTTGCTGGAAGGGCTGGCACAAGGTTCGCCCGCCGACCAGAAAGCGCATGAAAGACTTACCGCGCTGAGGCTGGATGCCCCCAGCGGTGCGGTGTTGGCTGCACTTGAGGACACATTTCTGTTCAAAAGCGGAGATCGGACTGGGACTGCCAGGATCGGTGGCTTTCCGACCAAACCGACCCAAGGCCGTCTGGGGACCACCCTGCCCAAGCTCAATGACTTGATGACCCGGGTCGAGGCTGCCCGAGAGACGCGTCTTGCTTTGCAGGCCGCCCGCAAGTCCAAGGCTTTGGCTGGCTTCGCCCAGGCCTTCTTGCCGATCTACGAAGCAAGGAAAGCCGAGGGCGGGTGGCTCGACTTCGACGACCTCATTACAAAAGCGATCGACCTGTTGACCGATCCTTCTGTAGCGGCCTGGGTTCTCTACAGGCTGGACGGCGGCATCGACCACGTTCTGGTTGACGAAGCGCAGGATACCAGCCCTGCCCAATGGCAGGTAATCGAATTATTGACCGCCGAGTTCACTGCGGGTCAGGGCGCGCGAGATGAGCCGCGAACGGTCTTCGTGGTTGGGGATCAAAAGCAATCGATTTATTCATTCCAAGGCGCCGATGTCGCAGCCTTCGGCGCAAAACACTCTGCTTTTCAGCAAAGGTTCAATGCGGCAGCGCATGCGTTCCAAAGTCTGAATTTGGAGCACTCATTCCGCTCGTCACCAGCGATCCTCAGCTTTGTTGATGCCGCATTGCACAACCACGATAAGGCGGCGCTGGGGCCGGAAATTTCGCACATCGCTTTTCGACAGGCGTTGCCGGGGCGAGTGGACCTCTGGCCGCTGGTGGAGCCAAACGAAAAACCGGAGGACAGCCCATTCGAGGATCCCGTGGATCTGATCAGCGCGTCCCACCACTTTTCGCGCCTCGCAGAGCAAATCGCTGCGGAAATCAAGGCTATGCTGGGCAACGGTACCACTATCGTATCGCGTGAGGGACCGCGTACGGTTCACGCCGGCGATTTCCTGATCCTTGTGCAAAGCCGTTCGGACTTGTTCACTGCCATAATCCGTGCCTGCAAGAAGGAGGGCCTCCCGATTGCTGGCGCTGATCGCCTGAAGTTGGCTGCGGAATTGGCGGTTAAGGATCTGCTGGCTCTCCTGTCTTTCCTGGACACGCCGGATGACAACTTGTCACTTGCTGCCGTTCTGCGGTCGCCCCTTTGCGGGATCAGCGAGGCAGAGCTGTTCGATCTTGCGCATGCGCGAAGTGGAAACCTTTGGGAAAGCCTGATTGCCGCCGGAGGGAAGTTTGAGTCGGCGGTCACGCTCTTGTCTGACATGCGGGGCCAGGTGGACTATTTGCGCCCGTTTGACTTGCTGGAGCGCATCTTGGTTCAGCACGATGGCCGCCGCCGCCTTGTTGCCCGCTTGGGGGACGAAGCTGAAGAGGCGATCGACGAACTTCTGAATCAGGCGCTGGCCTATGAACGCAACGATGTGCCCAGCCTGACCGGCTTTCTGATCTGGCTGGATGCCGATGAAATCGAGGTCAAACGACAGGCCGAATCGTCTGGCCGGCGCATAAGGGTGATGACGGTTCACGGGGCGAAGGGGCTGGAATCAGAGATCGTGATCTTGCCGGACACAGCCGACCACAAGCCGAAAGAGCGAGACTATTTTTACGTGGCCGAAGACGGCGGGCCAGTATGGAAGACACCGGCAGCGAGCAGTCCACCGCACGTTCAGGCCCTGCGGTCAAGAAAAGCGATGCGGGACGCAGAGGAGCGCCTGCGCCTTTTGTATGTCGCCATGACGCGGGCACGAACATGGCTGATCATTGCCGGGGCCGGCGAAGTAAGAAATCCGGCGAGTTGGTACGCGATTGCAGCCGAAGGCATGGCGCGGATCGGTAGCGCAAAGTTCCCAAAAGGGCTGCGGGTCGAAACTGGCGTTTGGCCGGCGCCGGAGCTGCCCGTCGCGGCTGAGGCACAATCCATGCCGGAGGCACCTGCTACAGGATTCGAGATGCCTGGGCCTTTGCCAACGGGCCGTATCGTGCTGACCCCTTCGGACCTTGGAGGGGCCAAAGTGCTGATGGGTGAAGCGGCAGTAGAGGAGGAAATCAGCGCGACCGATCGGGGTGAGGCGATCCACCTTCTGTTGCAGCATCTCGCCGGCAAGCCTGCAGCAAGCTGGCCCGATTTGGCAAGTCATCTGATCTTGGACCCGAGTTTGCGGCAACATGCGCTCGACGAGGCCAGCAGGGTCCTGACCAACCCCTCCATTGAGCATTTGTTCGGACGGAACTCGCTCAGCGAGGTTAGTGCCACCGCCGAGTATGGTGCGGGCTGCATTTTTGGGGTGATCGACCGGTTGATCCTGACGGATGATACTGTTCTGGCTGTGGATTTCAAATCGAACACCGTAATTCCTGCTTTCCCTGAGGATGTTCCAGAAGGCGTTTTGCGGCAGCTGGGCGCTTATCACCACATCCTGACCAGGCTTTACCCAAAACGACGGGTTGAAGTGGCAATCTTATGGACGCGAAACAGCTTGCTGATGCCGGTGGATGCCGAGATCGTGAGTGCGGCAATGCAGCGCGCCACGAGGGATAGTATTCCCAGCCCTTGACGCGGAGATGGCGCAACCCTAGCTTGGCACTTCAATCACAGGATTTAGGAGTATCATCGTGGGCGCTAATACCGTCGCAGTGACTGACGCCACTTTTGACGCTGAGGTCCGCAAGTCTGCCGTTCCGGTCGTCGTGGACTTTTGGGCGGAATGGTGTGGCCCGTGCCGCCAGATCGGCCCCGCCCTTGAAGAACTGGCTGCCGAATATGGCGACAAAATCAAGATCGTGAAGGTCAACGTCGACGAAAACCCGGACAGCCCTGCCATGCTGGGCGTGCGTGGCATCCCGTCGCTGTTTCTATTCAAGAATGGCGAAGTGGTCTCAAACAAAGTCGGCGCCGCCCCAAAGGCCGCTTTGGCCAACTGGATCAACTCGGCGATCTGATTGCCTTCGCTCGGATTCAAGGGGCGCCTTCGGGCGCCCTTTTTGTTTTGCGTGATCCAGCCCATATAGATGCAAACGGAGGCTTACATGGCGGAAGACAAATTCCCCGGCTGGCATGGTACAACCATTCTGGCCGTTCGACGCGGTGGCGAAGTTGTTGTGGCGGGCGACGGGCAAGTCAGCCTTGGCCAAACCGTGATCAAGGGATCCGCGCGCAAAGTGCGCCGACTGAGCCCGGGCGGCAAGGATGTGGTCTGCGGATTTGCAGGCTCGACCGCAGACGCCTTCACCCTGCTGGAGCGGCTGGAGAAGAAGTTGGAGGCGGCTCCCGGGCAGCTGGCGCGGGCCTGTGTGGACCTGGCCAAGGATTGGAGGATGGACAAATACCTTCGCAACCTTGAGGCCATGTTGATCGTGACCGACGGTGACGGCTTGTTCGTGCTGACCGGTGCCGGCGATGTGTTGGAGCCGGAGCATGACGTGGCCGCCATCGGATCGGGTGGGAATTACGCGCTGGCGGCTGCACGGGCGCTGATGGAGACAGAGTTTCCGGCGGAGAAGATTGCGCGCAAGGCGATGGCGATTGCGGCGGATATATGCGTGTACACCAATGGCAATCTGACGCTGGAGACCATCCGCAAATGACGCTGTCCCATGACGATCTGCGTGCGGCCGTGGCCAGAGGCATCGTGACCGAGACGCAAGCGGCGGGCCTGATCGCCCTTGCAGAGGCGCGTCGGGTCGCCAAAGCCGCTGTCGGGCCGGTCGAAGAGCCGTTTGTGCTGTTCAAGGGGTTCAACGAGATTTTCGTGGTGGTCGGGCTGACCATTCTGTTCATTGGTTGGGTCGGTGTTGCCACCTTGATGGGGCTGGACGTGGACGCGCCGGCGGGTCTGACGACAGTCCTGCTGTCGGGGTTGACGGTTTTGGGGCTGGCGGGGGTCGGGCGTTATTTCACCACCAAACGTCGGATGGTGGCCCCGTCGATTGCGCTTTCGATCATGACGGCGCTGACTTCGGTGGTCTTGGGGTTTGCTCTGCTGGGCTCCAGTTTTGCGGCCTACTCGGTGCCTGCGGTCTGCCTCTTCGTCGCGGTCGTGATGGCGGGCCATTATTATCTCTTCCGCGTCCCGTTTTCCGCGGCCATCATCGCCGGGGCGGCCTATTATGCGGTGTTCTCGGCCTGGACTCTGGAAAACGTCTTTTCCGCGGTCCGGGGCGATGAAAGCGCCGGCGAATTGGGCCTGACGGCCCTGACCGTGCTGTTCGGACTGGCTGTGTTCGTGCTGGCGATGCGGCTGGACCTGTCTGATCCGCAGCGGGTATCCACACGGTCGGCCACGGCGTTCTGGCTGCATGTCGTTGCGGCCCCAGCGATTGTGAACACGGTGGCGTTGCGGCTGCTGGCTGATGGCAGCGCCTGGGCGCAGGCGGTTTTGCTGGGGTTCCTGTTGCTGATCGCCGTGGTGGCCGTGGTGATTGACCGGCGGTCCTTCCTGATATCGGGTGCCGGGTATTCCGTGGCTCTTGCCGCGACCTTGTTCGAGGGCGGGACGGCGGTGGCCATTCTGATCCTGGGTCTGGCGCTGGTGCTGCTTGGGGCCGGATGGGACCGGCTGCGCGCTCGCCTGATGACGGCCCTGCCCGACTTTCCGGGCAAATCCAACCTTCCAGCCTACGGGGTGACCCCATGACCGACCTGACCCCGCGCGAAATCGTCTCGGAACTGGACCGCTTCATCATCGGACAGAAGGACGCCAAACGGGCCGTTGCCGTGGCGTTGCGCAACCGCTGGCGGTGCCGGCGACTGGGGGATGATCTACGGGACGAGGTGTATCCCAAGAACATCCTGATGATCGGGCCGACCGGAGTGGGCAAGACCGAGATTGCCAGACGTCTGGCCAAGCTGGCGAAGGCGCCCTTCCTGAAGGTTGAGGCGACCAAGTTCACCGAGGTTGGCTATGTCGGCCGCGATGTGGACAGCATCATCCGTGATCTGGTGGATACGGCCATGGTGGATACCCGCGCCCGGATGCGGGACGAGGTATCGGCCAAGGCAAAGAAGGCCGCCGAGGAGCGGGTGATCGAGGCGCTGGCGGGCAAGGACGCCCGCGAACAGACGCGGGAGATGTTCCGCGGAAAGCTGCGGCGGGGCGAGATGGACGACACGGTGATTGAACTGGAGTTGGCCGACGCCGGACCGTCAATGCCCATGATGATGGGTGGCGGGCAGGGAATGGAGATGCAGATGCAGGGGCTGCAGGACATCTTCAAGGCGTTTGGCGGGCGGACCACCAAGAAGCGGGTCACTGTGGCCGACAGTTACGAGATGCTGATCGGGCAGGAGGCGGACAAGCTTCTGGATGACGAGACGGTCAAGGCGGCGGCGCTGGAGGCGGTGCAGCAGAACGGGATCGTCTTTCTGGACGAGATCGACAAGATCTGTGCCCGCGCCGATGCAAGGGGGGCGGATGTCAGCCGCGAGGGGGTGCAGCGGGATCTGCTGCCGCTGATCGAGGGCACCACGGTGTCCACCAAATACGGGCCGATCAAGACCGACCATATCCTGTTCATCGCGAGCGGGGCCTTTCACATCGCCAAGCCGTCGGACCTGCTGCCGGAACTGCAGGGGCGCCTGCCGATCCGGGTGGAGCTGCAGCCGTTGACCGAGGAGGATTTTGTGCGCATCCTGACCGAGACGGACAACGCCCTGACCCGGCAATATGCCGGACTGCTGGCCACCGAAGAGGTCAGGGTCGACTTTACGGCCGACGGAATCGCGGCGCTGGCGCGAATTGCCGCCGACGTGAACCGGTCGATCGAGAATATCGGGGCGCGGCGGCTTTACACGGTGATGGAACGGGTGTTTGAGGAATTGAGCTTCTCGGCGCCGGACCGGTCGGGCGAGGTGGTGACGGTCAACGCGGACTTTGTCGAGGCCAATCTGGGGGCGCTGTCGCGCTCGACTGACCTGTCGCGCTATGTTCTGTGAGGCAATGTCGCATCTGACGACATCGTCTTTTATTGTTTTCTCTCATAGGGTTAACGGTTTCCGTTTACTCCAAATTAACTGGTGACAGAATGGGTTTCGCATGAAGTTTGCCTTGCCGACCCTGTGTCTTTTGCTGCTGATTTCATGCACGCCGCGGGGTGAGGTGACGCTTGATCCGGCGGCCGCGAGCGTGGGCGTGGTCGAAAAGGTCTTTATCGGGACGACGCGGATTCAGGAGCAGAGCGGGGTCTTTGGCAGTGCCAGATCCGAAACGGTGCGCTTTGCCAGATATGAAGTGTCCGTGCCGCCGGAACGCAAGCCGGGAAAGGTCAAATGGCCGCCCCGGGGGCAGCCGGCAGACCCGCAAAAGCACTTTCTGACCACGACGGAAGAGGTTTACCAAAGCACAGCCGCTTTTCAGGCCGATCTGCGCCGGCAACTGGCAAAGACGGACGGCGAAGCGGTCATTTTCGTGCATGGCTACAACTCGAACTTTGCCGAAGGGGTCTATCGCATCGCGCAGTTCGCGCATGATCTGGAATTGCCGGGAACGGCGGTCCTGTACTCATGGCCCTCGGCGGCGGAGCCTTTGGGCTATGCTTACGACCGGGACTCGGCGCTGTTTGCGCGCGACGGGTTGGAAAGCCTGATCCACGAGGTCGCCCGTGCCGGAGCAAAGCGCATCCTGCTGGTCGCCCATTCGATGGGGTCGGGCGTCACGATGGAGGCGCTGCGGTCGGCCGCAATCCGGGGCGACGCGCGCACCCTGAAGCTGCTGGGCGGGGTGATCCTGATTTCGCCGGACATCGACGTGGATGTGTTCCGCGAAGAGGCGCGGTCGATCGGGACCCTGCCGCAGCCCTTTGTCATTTTCGGATCGGACCGCGACAAGTTCCTGCGCCTGTCGGCGGCGCTGACCGGACAGGAGGCGCGGTTGGGATCGCTGGCCGATGTGTCGCGGGTCGCGGATCTGAAGGTGACGTTCCTGGATGTCAGTGAATTCGTCAAAGGCACCGGGCATTTCGTGGTTGGCGATTCGGCGGCGCTGATCTTGCTTCTGGACCGGATTGCAGACTTGCAGGGCGCGTTTGAAAGCGACCGGAGGGCAAGGCTGGGGCTGTTGCCGGGGGTGGTTCTGACGGTTCAGAATGCGACGCAGATCATTTTGCGGCCGATCGGCCAGCTCGCGTCGGGGGTGACACGGTAGAGAGTCGGGGCATGCCCCGACCTACCGCATACGGCGCAGATAGACGTAGAACGCCCCTGCCCCACCGTGTTTGAGATGCGCCTCGGTGATCTGCAGGACGGCCGGACCCAGCGGCATCTGACGCAGCCAGAGCGGCACCTGATGGCGCAGAACGCCCATGCGCTGGGGGATCGGGCCGTGGTCAGGTTTCTGTTTGCCCTTGCCGGTGATGACCAGAACGAGGCGGCAACCGGCGGAATGGGTGTTCAGAATGAAGCGGATCAGTTCGGGATGCGCCTCGGCCAAAGTCATGCCGTGCAGATCGATCCGGGCTTCGGGCTGCAGCTTGCCGCGGGTCATGCGGGCGTGGGCCTTGGCATCCATCAGGACCGGAGCCTCGGCCAGCGCGTCGGACAGGGTCGGGGCGAGGCTGTGGCCGGAGGGCAGCCGCGACTTTTCGCCAAGGCGGAAGGCCGGCAGACGCTGCGCGGCCTCGACCGGTTTGACGATCACGGGCTGCGGCGGGGCGCCATCGGTCTTGCGGCGCAGGACGGCGGCGTGGAGCGGTTTGGCCGTACGGGCAACGGTCTGCCAAAGCTCTTCTTCCTCGGGGCGCAGGGTGCGGCGGCGCGACATGGCGGCTCAGCCGCCGCCATCGGGTGTGTCGGCGGTCATGGCGTAGGCGCGGTCGATGGGCAGCAGTTGCAGCATCCGGCCGCCATCCTTGACCGAGCCTGCGGCGCGACCGGCCTCGTTTCCGGTGCCAAAGAAGATGTCGGCGCGCTGGGCGCCCTTGATGGCACCACCGGTGTCCTGCGCGATCATCAGGCGGTGCAGGGGCTGGTCACCCGACTTTTCGACCCAGACCGGCGCGCCGAGCGGGACGAAATCGGGGTCGATGGCAACCGAGCGCAGGGTGGTGATCGAGCGGCCCATGGCGCCGATGGGGCCGTGGGTGTCGGCCAGTTTGGGCAACTTGCGAAAGAAGATGTAGGAAGGGTTGTAGTTCAGGAGCGCCATCCCGGAGGAGGGATTGGCCCGCACCCATTGCCGGATGGTTTCGGCGGAAACCTGCGATTTGTTGAAAATGCCCTGGCGCACAAGTTCTTGGCCAACCGAGCGGTAGGCATGGCCGTTGCGCCCGGCATAGCCGACGCGGACCGTGCTGCCGTTTGTCATCTCGATGCGGCCAGAGCCTTGAATATGCAGGAAGAACACCTCGACCGGATCATCAAGCCAGGCGATTTCAAGGCCGCGGCCGCGCAGGATGCCGCTTTCGATGGTGGCGCGGTCATACCAGACCGAGCCGTCGCGCAGTTCGGGCGGGCGGCGGTAGATCGGCCAGGCAAAGCGGGCGGTCCGGATCGGGGAGCCTTCGAGAACGGGTTCGTAATAGCCGGTGAACAGGGCCGGGGGGGTGCCGATCAGGGTGGGTTTGAACAGAAGCTCGAAGAACTGGCGGGCGGCGGCGGGGTTGTCATCGACGTCCTGCGCCAGCCGGCACAGCGGCGTCCAGTCGGGGCGTTTCATCAGATCACAACTGCGTCGAAAGGTCTGCAACGCGGCGAGGTGGTCATCGTCAGCCCAGCCGTCAAGCTCTTCAAAGTCGAAGACCTGAGCGGAGGCGGGGAGTGAGGTCATGACCATCCAAGCCAGAAGAAGGGCGTGCAGGGCAGCGCGCATCCGGTGGGCCTAGTCGCCCGTGGCGGTCAATTGCCAGTTCGGATCGCCGGTGCCCATGCGACGTGAGAAGGTCCAGACCTCGCGTTGGCGAATGATGGCGGTGGGGCTGCCTTCGACAACGGTGCCGGCCTTGTCGCGCACGGTGCGGGACAGCTCGCCGGTGAAGCGGACCGAAACCTCGGCCGTCTTGGAGACGGGGTCAAAGGTTGCCTCGGTCAGGGCCAGATCGCGCACGCCCGAAAAGGTGGAGGCGATGGTCAGGCCGCGGTCTTGCCGGTCGGCAATGGCGGCGGAGAAGGTGGTGGCAACCTCGTCGCCCAGAAAGGGTTTGATGCGGTCAAGGTCACCCTTGTCGAAGGCCATCAGGATCATCTCGTAAGCGCCGCGCGCGCCTTCCAGAAAGGGACCAACGGTGAAGGCGGGTTCGGCCTTTTTCATTTCGGCCAGCGCGCGGGCGGCGTCGGAGCCTTCGGAGACGTGGTAGATGATGTCACGGTCAGCCCCGCCTTCGATCACCTCAAAATCGCGGCGGATGCGGGGGCGCACCTCGTCCAGCGGGATCGGCGGCTTTTCAAAGCCGTCGCGCGTGCCCAAAACGGAACGCAGCTTGAGGATCAGGAAGATCGCGATCCCGGCAAGGACGAGAAGCTGGATCAGGGACCCGTTCATTGTTGACCTCTGGACGTGTTTGGTTCGGTTTAAATCGGCGCGGCTTGATCCTATGTAGGGTGGGGTAGCGGCGAAGTCTACCATGGGACCGAAGAACGAACGGAGTGCGGCAATGTGGATCGTGCTGGGAGTGCTTGCGTTGCCGCTGGTCGAGATCGGCCTGTTCGTGACGCTTGGGGCGAAGCTGGGGCTTTGGCTGACGCTGGCCTGGGTGATCCTGACGGCTGTGACCGGAGTGCTGCTGTTGCGGGGCATCTCGATGGGCGGCCGGGGGTTGCGGCAAGGGTTGCAGCACGGCGTGCGGGATCCGCTGTCACCGATCATGCACCGGACGCTGATCGGGGTGGCGGCGGTGCTGCTGATCCTGCCGGGGTTTTTCACCGATGCGCTGGGGCTGGTTCTGCTGTTGCCGCCGGTACGGGCCGGAATCATCCGGTTGATGGCAAGCCGTCGGCGGGGGGTCGCGATCCTGCGGCGGGGGGCGGTCAATGAGGATCGCCCCTATGACGACCGGAGCTTTGACGACCGGCTGAACTGAGCCGGAGGCTGGGTGCATCCGGAACCGGGGGCGGGCGCGGGAC
>JANMCI010000556.1:0-1519 GCA_031361245.1 Rhodobacterales bacterium | reverse complement strand
AACGTCTTCTTCCGCTACAACGCGACCTTCCCCTACTATTCGGATGCGGTCTGGACGATGACTCAGATGCGGCGCTGGGGCCAGATCGCAGAGGCGCATCCGGATGCATGGTATGACGAGCAGGCCAAGTCAGTCTACAAGCCCGCCATCTATGAAGAAGCCGCGCGCGGGCTGATTGCCGATGGTCTGGCCACTGAGGCCGACTTCGACTTTGACGCCGACGGCTACAAGGACCCGACCGCCGATTTCATCGATGGGGTCAGCTATGACGGCACCAGACCCAACGCCTATATCGACAGCCTGACCATCGGGCTGAAGGGTGATCAAACCGTCGCCGACGGCGCTGTTGTGAACTGAGGGCAGCATCATGACCGCACTGGACCCCGCCGCCCTACCCGAAGAAAACGCTGCCAACACGGCCGTGCGACTGGAGCGGCTGTACCGTCTGATCAGCCGCGCTGATCCGTGGTTACGCGCCTTGGGCCTTGGTTGGCTGACACCGATCTGGCGGGTGCTGGCGGGCGACAACCCGCGTGGCCAGATCAAGGAAATCTGGCGGCTGGCGTTGGTGCCATCCCTTGCCATCGCCGGCTTTCTGGTGCTGTGGGCGGCCTTGGCGCCCACGGTGCAAACCTCGCTCGGGGCCATTCCGGGCCCGCAGCAGGTGTGGACGCAGGTCGGCGTCCTGATGGACGACGCTGCCGTTGAGCGGGTGAAGGCGGCGGAGTTCTATGTCAAGCAGGACGAAAAGAACGCCGCATTGGTGGCGGAGGGCAAAGCGGATGAAGTGAAGGACCGCAGCTATGCGGGCAAGCCGACCTATCCGGGGCAGATATTGACCTCGATCAAGACGGTGTTTCTGGGGTTCCTGATTGGCAGCATCATCGCGGTGCCGCTGGGCATTTTGTGCGGCCTGTCGCCCACGGCCAATGCGGCCATCAACCCCTTGGTACAGATTTTCAAGCCGGTGTCGCCACTGGCATGGCTGCCGATCGTCACGATGGTGGTGTCCGCCTCGGTCGGCGAAGGCGGTTTGCCGAAAAGCTTCATCGTGTCGGCCGTGACGGTGACGTTGTGTTCGATGTGGCCGACGCTGATCAACACCGCGCTGGGTGTGGCGTCGATTGACAAGGATCTGGTCAATGTCGGCCGGGTGCTGAAGCTGTCACTGTGGACGCGGATCACCAAGCTGGTGCTGCCCTCGGCGCTGCCCTTGATCTTTACCGGCATGCGGCTGTCGCTGGGTGTGGGCTGGATGGTGCTGATCGCGGCAGAGATGCTGGCGCAGAACCCCGGCCTTGGCAAAGTCGTCTGGGACGAGTTTCAGAACGGTTCGCAAGACAGTCTGGCGCGGATCATGGTGGCGGTGCTGACCATTGGCCTGATCGGCTTTGCGCTGGACCGGTTGATGTTTGCGCTGCAGACGCTGTTCACCTTTAGCAACAACCGGTGAGGCCATGAACATTCTGGAATTCTCACACGTCTCCAAGGGGTTCAACGACAACCCGGTGTTGCGCGA
>JANMCI010000551.1:0-2084 GCA_031361245.1 Rhodobacterales bacterium | reverse complement strand
CCTGGGCCAAGTCGCGGGGGGCGAACTGATGGTCGTTCTGTCAAAGATCTATACCAAGACCGGGGACAGGGGCGAAACCTCGCTTGGCAATGGTGACCGGGTGCCGAAATACGTCTTGCGGGTTGCGTCCTATGGCACGGTCGATGAAACGAACGCGACCGTCGGTCTTGCGCGGCTGCATGGTGGCGCGATGGATGCGGCGTTGGCCCGCATCTCGAACGACCTTTTTGATCTGGGCGCCGACCTTTGCACGCCCGACATGGAAAACGACGCCGCCGCCCCCTACCCCCGCCTGCGGATGATCGCCCCTCAGGTGGACCGGCTGGAGCGGGAGATTGACGCGATGAACGAGCGGCTGACCCCGCTGCGCAGCTTTGTGCTGCCCGGAGGCTCCCCGCTTGGCGCCCAGCTTCACCTTTGCCGGACGGTTTGTCGGCGGGCCGAGCGGCTGGTGGTGGAATTGGCCGCGCATGAGCCGGTCAACCCCGAGGCGGTGCGCTACCTCAACCGGCTGTCCGACTGGTTTTTCGTGGCAGGGCGGATCGCGAATGAGGACGGTGCGCGGGATGTGCTGTGGGTGCCTGGGCTGACGCGCTAAGGGCGTCCAGATCTGGACGCTTTTTTATTTCGTTTAAAATCAAATACTTGATTTAAAGAAATTAACCTGGCGTTAGGAAGTGACCGAAGGGGTGGCGGGGTGCACCCCGCCCTGTGCCTCGACCGGAACCCAGATCTCAAACCCGCCGTTCCCGGTCGAGCCATCAAATTCCGGCGGATAATACCCGACCAAAGGGCTTGCTGGCGAAAAGCCGGGCGGCAGGGCTGCGTGGGCCGGGTCTGCAGGTCATATCGGGCAACCGGCTCTGCAAAACGCCGGACCGGCGTGGTTTCCATTCGGGGGACGGACAAGAGTTACCGCATCTTCAACCCCGGCGGCGGCGGAGGGGTCGGCGCGGTTCCCCCCGGTCCGGGGTTGCCGCGCCGGTCCTGCGGGGTCATGCCGGACCGCGCGATCCTGGCGGCACTGACCGCCTTTGCCGATTTGTCGCAGTCAACGTGGCGTCCAAGCGACACTGCCTGTCGATTTTGGTCTGTTGCGCGGCCCTGTGACGGTTTATGAACCAGCGATGATTTGCAGCGGCCTGCTGGGCCCGTTCATGGAGTTTGCGCGATGAAGGTCCTTGTGCCTGTCAAACGTGTCATCGACTACAATGTCAAAGTCCGCGTCAAGGCGGATGGCACCGGTGTCGATCTGGCGAATGTGAAGATGTCGATGAACCCTTTTGACGAGATCGCCGTGGAAGAGGCGATCCGGCTCAAGGAAAAGGGTGTCGCGACCGAGGTTGTGGTGGTGTCGATCGGCGTCAAGCAATCTCAGGAGACCCTGCGCACGGCCCTTGCGATGGGCGCTGACCGCGCGATCCTGATCGAGGCTACAGCCGATGTCGGCACCGACATCGAACCGCTGGCCGTGGCCAAGCTGCTGGCAGCCGTCGCCCGCGAAGAAGCCCCCGGGCTGGTGATCTGCGGCAAGCAGGCCATCGACAACGACATGAACGCCACCGGTCAGATGCTGGCCGCCCTGCTGGGCTGGTCGCAGGCGACCTTTGTGTCGGAACTGGCGATCAACGGCGACACCGCCGTCGTGACCCGCGAAGTCGATGGTGGTCTGCAAAGCATCAGCGTCAAGATGCCGACGATCGTGACGGTGGACCTGCGCCTGAACGAGCCGCGCTATGCCTCGCTGCCCAATATCATGAAGGCCAAGGCCAAGCCGATGGCGTTGAAGACCCCGGCGGACTATGGCGTCGATGTCGCCCCGCGTCTGACCGTGGTCAAGACGGTGGAACCGGTGGGCCGCAAGGCCGGCGTCAAGGTCGGTTCGGTGGACGAACTGATCGCAAAACTCAAAGACGAAGCGGGAGTGATCTGATGGCCGTTCTGCTGATTGCGGATGTGAACGAGGGGCATCTGGCGACCGATCAGGTTGCCAAGGCGCTGGCGGCTGTCGCGGGCCTGGGCGAGGTGCATGTGCTTGGGGCCGGCACGGGCGGCGACGCCGCAGCCGCCGAGGCGGCGACCCT
>JANMCI010000519.1:0-4019 GCA_031361245.1 Rhodobacterales bacterium | reverse complement strand
CGATGGCGGCGCGGTAAAGACGGCCGAAGCTTTCCTCCCACGCGTCCATAGGCAGGGGGTTGATCGTGGTCACAAGGTGCTGGTCGCGGTCGTCAAAGCCTTCGCCCGGCCAATGCTTGACGGTGGCGGCGACGCCTGCGGCCTGAAATTCGTCAATCTGGGCACGGGATTGCTGTCCGATCACCTCGACATCGCTGCCAAAACCCCGTGTCGCGACGATGGCACTGCGAAACGCGGCATTGATGTCGATGACGGGAGTGAAGGACCAGTTGATGCCGATGGCGCGCGCCTCTTGCCCCATGATGCGCGCGATGGAACGGCTGGCCTGCACGTCGTTCACGGCGGCCAAGGCCAGCGGGTTGGGCACCTCGGTGCCGACGCCGAGGCTCATCCGGCTGCCTTCCAGATCGGCCGAGATGAACAGCGGCACGTTCGCGGCCCCCTGCAGGGTGTCAACGAAGTGCTGTTCGTAATCGAGGTCTGCGGTGAAATTGCGGGTGATGCCGGCCGGGCGCAGACGGGTCAGTCGGGCAAGCTCTTCAGGGTCCTTGCCCATGGAGTGAAAGACAAAGAGCTGGCCGATCTTTTCAGCCATCGACAGGCGGGACTTGGTGGCCCGGACCCAGGCGATTTGCGCGTCGTCCAGATGGAATGGCGACAGGCGCAGAAGATCGGTCACATCTGTCATGGGCACTCTCTGGATGAGGTTTTGGAGGCGGGTATCGGAATCGAACCGATCTACGCGGATTTGCAATCCGCTGCGTAACCTCTCCGCCAACCCGCCGTCGCCGAGGTAGATGTCGAATACCGAAACGCGGAATTACTTGCAAGGGCACCCCGGCAAAAACGCACGCCGGTTGGTAACCGATTGTGCGAGTGGATGCGACAGTCGGGGGTCAGGAAGCGGCGGGTTTGCCGGGCCGAAAAGCGGTGGGGTTTGCGACGCTCGGAGCGTTCGGCGCGGCCCGATCAAGAGTGCGCGCGACTGTGGAGGGGCGGCCGCAGGGGGCCGACAGCAAGGGCGGGCCCGGCTTGCGGCGACGCGCCGCTGCCCGCCAAGCGGTGACGGGCGCATCGGCGTGAGGGGGGTGGCGAGCGCTCCTCGCATCCGTGCGCGGGGGCTGGGTCAAGGGGGCAAAGGGGGGCATATTTCCCTGTGTTCTGTGTTGGCTACGGGCGGCCGGGACTTGCGTCGCGGCGGTGGAGCCCGGTCGGTCCTGACCCCTGAAATGCCGGCATGGGCGCCACGAACCGGTTGCCCCGGTGGGCTGGCGGCGGTGCCCGGGCGCGGGCATTCCCGCCGCTGCGGCACCGATCCCGATGCCCATGCGGGCGCTTGCTGCAACGGAAAGGACGGCCGGGACGCGGCGCGCCGGACAGAGTCCGGCCCGCCATAGCGCGGCCTTGGCGCGTGAAAACGGTCTTTGGCAGCGGCGCAAACGCGGCTTTCGGGGCGGTCAGACGGCAAGATTACCCGCCTCATCGGCAACGCATTATCTGCGATTTGGCATCAATCTTTCGTGCCCTGTTGCCTTTGGCCGCCGGAGCAGAGGGGCGACAAGGGCGGATCCGCTGTGTTGATTCGGGGAGGGGCGGTCAGGGTCGCTTTACGGCGACACGGGTGTAGGCGGCCACCAGCGTATCGACCTGATGGTCCCAGCTAAGTTCGGTTTCCACCCGTCTGCGGCCGAATTCGCCCATCTCGCGGCAGCGGGCGGGATCATCCAGCAATTCGACGATCTTGTCCGCGAAATCGCGTGGGTCATTGGCCTTGGCGTAAAGCGAGGCGCGGTCGGCGGAGTAGCGGCCCTCGGTCACCTCGAACTGGACGATGGGTTTGGAAAAGGCCATGTATTCCAGTATCTTGTTCATCGTGGACTTGTCGTTCATCGGGTTCACCCGGTCGGGGTTCACGCAGATATCGGCGCTGGACAGGGCAGAAAACAGCACGTCATCGGGGGCGCGGCCGGTGAAGGTGACGTGATCCTCGATGCCCAGGGCGCGGGCCATGTCCTTGAGCCCGGCCAAGGCGGGGCCGCCGCCGACCAGAACGAATTGCACGTCGCGCTGATGGTCGCGGATGACGATCCTGACCGCTTCCAGCAACAGATCGATGCCTTCCTGATCGCCCATGACGCCGACATAGCCGACCATGTGCAGCCGGCCGCCGCGCCATTTGGGGTCGGGATCGCTGACCACAAGGCGGTTGAGATCGGGGCCAGAGCGGACGACGAACACGTCCTCGGACCTGACACCGCCGCGGGTCAGCGCGATGGAGCGGTAGCTTTCATTGGTCGAAATGACCACATCGGCACTGCGGAAGGTCAGACGCTCCAGCAGGACCATCAGCTTCCACAGGGTGCCGCGCTTGTTGAACTTGGCCTCGAAAAGCTCGGGGTTGATGTCGTGGTGGTCGAAGATGAACCGCTTGCCGAAAAGCTTGAACGGCAGGGCGATCAGGAACATCAGGTCGGGCGGGTTGCAGGCCTGGATGGTGTCAAAGCCATGGGTCCAGGCGACCTTGAGGGCGAGACGGGTCTCGTGGAACAGGGCGGCGCTGTATTCCAAGAGGTAGCCCAGCGCCCCTGTGGCATCGAGCGGCAGGGGATGGCGATAGATGTCGACGCCGTCGATCACCTCATGGCGGGCCTCGTAGCCCTTGCCGACGGGGCAGATCACCGACACCTTGGCCCCGGCGGCTGTCAGGGTCCGGCATTCGTGCCAGACGCGGCGGTCGAAGGGCAGGGGCAGGTTCTCGACGATGATGAGCACACGCCGCCCGGCGAGGGGCTTTTGCGCGCGGATGGCATCGAGATGCGGCATGGCAGAGGTTGCGGCGCTCATGTTCAATTGAGCGTTCCGATGTTCAGCACGAGGGTCGGGTCGTCCAGCGTCAATAGCTCGATCGTGGCATTGGAGGCGATGACGCGGTCATAGCGCGCCGTCTCGGCCCGGGTCTTGTCGACCAGCAGACGGCCCAGAACCGGCAACTGGCTGTAGGCATAGCCGAGGTTGACGCCGACCAGCTTGGAGGCGTCGATGCTGGGGTCATAGATCTCGAGATTGAAGCCGGCGGCCAGCAGTTTGCGGGCAAGATCGACGTTCGGGCTTTCGCGCAGATCGTCAGTGCCGGCCTTGAAGGCAAGGCCCGCCAGCAGCACCGCAGCGCCCGGCTTCAACCCTTCGGTTGCGAGGGCAAACAGGCGGTGCTTGTGGGTGTCGTTGGTGCGCAGCAGGCTTTCGATCAACTGGATGCTGACCCCGGCCTCTGCCGCGATGCTTTGCAGGGCGCGCACGTCCTTGGGCAGGCAGGAGCCGCCGAACGGGCCACCGGGGCGCAGGTAATAGGGCGAGATGTTCAGCTTGGTGTCGGAGACAAAGATCTCGTGCACCTGCCGGGCCGAGACGCCAAGGGCAAGGCAGACCCGACCGATCTCGTTGGCAAAGCCGACCTTGACGGCGTGCCACGAGTTGTCGACGAATTTGGTCATCTCGGCTTCGCGGAAGCCGACATGGAAGGTGCGGGCCTCGATCCCCTTGTTCAACGCCTCCATCACCGGATTGGGTTTGCGGTCGCGGGTTCCGACGACGATCTTGGGCGGGGCAAAGAAGTCGGCGACGGCGCTGCCTTCGCGCAGAAACTCGGGGTTGTAGACCAGTTGCACCAGTCCCTCGGCCGCGTCCCCGAGCGTCTGGGCGAAGATCGGGGCGACCAGTTCTTCCATGGTGCCGGGACGAAAGGTCGAGCGGAACGCCACCACAAGCGGCTTGGCGCGGCCGGGTGTCAGGGCATTGGCGATCTGCAGGGTGACATCGGCAATGAAGCCCATGTTGTGCGAGCCATCGGCGGCGGACGGCGTGCCGACGCAGACAATCGCGAGGTCAGCGTCATCCAGATGCGATCCGATGGCGGTATCGGCGGTGATGCGGCCCGCGGCGAGGGCGTCTTTCAGCATCGCTTCGACACGCGGCTCGGTGATCGGTGCCACGCCGGACAGAATCTCGGCCACCTTGCGCGG
>JANMCI010000513.1:0-5247 GCA_031361245.1 Rhodobacterales bacterium | reverse complement strand
AAGGCGATGCCCTCAGCCGGACTGGCGATGGGGTTTGCAAGGCTCTCGGGCGGACGGACAACGATCATCGTCGATGCCGCCAGTCCGCCGGGCGGCGGGGCCGGACGCCATGCCCATGCCTCGACCAATGCGTTCGAGCTGACATCGGGTCGCCGCCCGGTGATCGTGTCCTGCGGCTCGGGCGCGCCTTTTGGGCCGGAGTGGCGATTGGCGGGCCGGGCCACGGCCTCGCATTCGACGTTGGAGATCGTGGGCTATTCCTCGTCGCGTCTGGGACCTGACCCGGAGGGCGAGATGTCCGAGCGGGCCGAAGTGCCGAGATTGCGCGTTTTGCCGGGTGAAAACGGCGCGGGCGTACATCTTGTGCATTCAGGTTGGGCTGGGACGCATGGGTTGAGCCATGTGCGGGATCTGATGCTGACCAATGACGGGCGACATCTGACCGGAATCGACAAGCTTTCGGCCCTGTCGACCGCGGAAAAGCGCCGGTTCGAGAAGCTGATGATCGACGGTCGGCTGAAAGGCGTGAAATTCACGGTGCGGTTTCACATCCACCCAGACGTCGAAGCGCGGCTGGACATGGGCGGCACGGCGGTATCGCTGGCGTTGCGCAGTGGCGAGATCTGGGTGTTTCGGCAGAACGGGGCCGATCAGATGACGCTGGAGCCGTCGATCTATCTGGAGAAGTCGCGCCTCAGGCCACGCCAGACCGTCCAGATCATGTTGACGGCGCGCGCGCTGGATTTTGAGACAGAGGTGGGCTGGACCTTGGCGAAAGCGCAGGATACTCCGCTGGCCATAAGGGATCTGGACCGGGAAGATGTCACGGCCCAGATTCTAAGTCGAGCCGTCTGACTGTCTTTTGCGTGGGGACCCCGCATGCCAAATCTCGTCCCAATCGGCCGTGCGCTGATTTCGGTGTCTGACAAATCCGGGCTGATCGATCTGGCGCGGGCGTTGGCCGCGCTGGATGTCGAGCTGATCTCGACCGGGGGGACGTCGAACATGCTGCGCGCCGCAGGGCTGAAGGTGCGGGATGTGTCCGAGGTGACGGGGTTTCCCGAAATGATGGACGGGCGGGTCAAGACGCTGCATCCGAATATCCATGGGGCGCTGCTGGCGCTGCGCGATGACGACGAGCATCTGGTGGCCATGGCCGCGCACGGAATTGAACCGATCGACCTGATGATCTCGAACCTTTATCCGTTCGAGGACACCGTCGCCAAGGGTGGCGACCACGCGACCTGCATCGAGAACATCGACATTGGCGGGCCGGCGATGATCCGGGCGAGTGCCAAGAACCACCGTTTTGTCACGATCGTCACCGATCCTTCCGATTATCCGGCGTTGCTGGATCAGTTGAAGATGAATGACGGAGCCACGACGCTGGCGTTCCGTCAGAAGATGGCGTTGGCAGCTTTTGGCCGGACCGCCGCCTATGACACGGCGGTCTCGGGGTGGCTCGCAGGCCAGTTCAAGCAGCCCTTCCCCAAGCAGCGGTCCTTTGCGGGCACCTTGGCTCAGGGGTTGCGGTATGGCGAGAACCCGCACCAGACGGCGGCCTTCTATGTGGACGGCTCCAGGCGCGAGGGCGTTTCAACGGCCACGCAATTGCAGGGCAAGGAGCTGTCCTATAACAACATCAATGACACCGATGCCGCGTTTGAACTTGTCGCGGAGTTTTCCAAGGACCAGCCTGCCTGTGCGATCATCAAGCACGCCAATCCGTGTGGCGTCGGCAAGGCCGACACGCTGCGCGACGCCTATCTGCGGGCGTATTCCTGCGACCAGACATCGGCCTTTGGCGGAATCGTTGCCTTGAACCAGCCGCTGGATGCCGAAACGGCCAGGGAAATCATTGGCATCTTTACCGAGGTGGTGATCGCGCCAGGTGCGTCCGATGAGGCCCGCGCGATCTTTGCGACCAAGAAGAACCTGCGCCTGCTGATCACCAGGGCCCTGCCGGATCCCCGGGCCGGGGGGCTGGCGTTCAAGCAGGTGGCGGGGGGGTTTCTGGTGCAGGATCGCGACTATGCCGGCCTGCCGTCGTCCGACCTGAAAGTGGTGACGAAAAAGCAGCCGACCGCAGCACAGATGGCCGATCTGCTTTTCGCGTGGAAAGTCGCCAAACATGTGAAATCGAATGCGATCGTCTATGTGAAGGACGGGGCGACGGTTGGAATCGGGGCCGGGCAGATGAGCCGGGTGGACAGCACGCGGATTGCCGCCCGCAAGGCCGAGGACATGGCCGCGGTGCTGGGCCTTGCCAAAAGCCCGGCGGTCGGGTCGGTTGTCGCGTCGGATGCATTCTTTCCCTTTCCCGACGGGCTGCTGACCGTGGCCGAGGCGGGCGCGGTGGCGGTCATTCAGCCGGGGGGGTCAATGAATGATGCCGCAGTGATCGCGGCGGCGGATGAAGCGGGGCTGGCCATGGTCTTTACCGGGCAGCGTCATTTCCGGCATTGAGGGCAGGATGCGGCGCGCAGGTGATCGCGTTCCAGAAAGAAGCAGGGCCGGAATGATGCACACTCTTTGGCAAACCGCGCTGGACAGACTGGGCCTGATCCCGATGGTGGCCCTGGCGACGATATTTGTCGATCAGGCGACCAAGCTGGCGGTGGTGTTCGGCCTTGATCTGATCAACCGCATCGAGATCGACGTCGTGACACCTTTGCTGGTGTTCCGCATGGCGTGGAATCAGGGAATGAACTTTGGTCTTTTCGGCGACGAATCCGAGGTGGTGCGCTGGGGGCTTGTGGCCGTGGCTGTCGCAATCTCGGCGTGGGTCTGGGTGTGGGTCCGGCGGGAAAACGGCGGGCGCTGGACGCAGATAGCGGCGGGTTTGCTGATTGGCGGTGCGATGGGCAACGTGATTGACCGCATCGCCTATGGGGCGGTGGCCGATTTCATCAACATGTCCTGTTGCGGAATAGACAATCCCTTTGCGTTCAATGTGGCCGATGTCGCGGTCTTTGCCGGAGCCTTGGGGTTGGTCGTCGTGACCAATTCGACGGGAGGCAAGGGGCAGCCCAAGCCTCGGAAACGCCGAAAGACCCCGTGACGAGGCTGGGGCTTTGCGTTAAGACAAGCCAAATGGCCCTTGATGGGCTGCGAACGGGGGAAAATTGGGCATGCGGAAGTCAGGGTTGGTTGTCGCCGTTGCCTGTGCGACGCTGCTAGCGCTGACGGCTTGTGGCGGCAGCAATCGCGAGCCGCATCTCATGAACCTGCGGTCCAGCACGAACGGACCTGACGAATTCTCGATCCTGCCGCCCAAGGGGCTGGAACTGCCACCGGACCTTGCCGCCTTGCCCGAACCGACGCCGGGAGGCGGCAATCTGACCGATCAGCACCCGATGGACGATGCGATCGTGGCGCTGGGGGGGAATCCTTCGGCCGGGGTCGGCGGTGATGCCGGGTTGATCACTTACGCCACCAGGCACGGCATGCAGGCGGGCATCCGCGACACGCTGGCGGCGGAAGACCTGCGCTATCGGCAATCGCACGGGGGACGGCCGCTCGAAAAGCTGTTCCGGGTCAACACCTATTACAAGGCCTATGCGCGCTATTGGCTTGACGTCTATGCCGAGCTTGCACGCTGGCGTGCGGCGGGGGCGGCGACGCCATCCGCACCTCCCAAGAACGCCACCAAGTGATTTGATCCTGTCACATCTGCGTGGCAGGGTTTGCCGCGGGCAGTTTCATGGCATAGCTTCCCCGGGAGTATCGGGAGGATCGTGATGCGGCTTGGATGGATCATGGGTACGGTTTTGGCAACGGGACCGGCCCTGGCTGACACGGTCAGCACCTTTACCTTGGACAACGGCATGGACGTCGTGGTGATCGAGGATCACCGCGCCCCGGTGGTCGTGCATATGGTGTGGTACAGGATCGGTGCCGCAGATGAGACCCCGGGCCATTCAGGTATTGCGCATTTTCTGGAGCATCTGATGTTTCAAGGCACCAAGACCGTGGCGCCGGGGGATTTGTCCAAGATCGTCTCGGCGCAGGGCGGGTCGGACAACGCCTTTACGACTGCGGACTATACCGCGTATTTTCAACGGGTTGCGGCAGACAGGCTGGACCTGATGATGACGCTGGAAGCGGACAGGATGCGAAATCTGAACCTTACAGAGAATGACGTTGCGACCGAACGGCAGGTCATTCTGGATGAGCGCAACGAGCGGACCGACAGCGATCCTGCGGCGCTGATGGGCGAGCAGATGGCGGCGGCGCAGTACCTGAACCACCCCTACGGCATCCCGATCATAGGCTGGCGCCATGAAATCGAGACCTTGTCACGGCAGGACGCGCTGGATTTCTACCGGGCGAACTACGCTCCGAACAACGCCACTCTGGTGGTCGCAGGCGACGTGAAGCCGGGCGAGGTTCTGGCCATGGCGAAGGCGCACTACGGCCCGGTGCCGCGCTCGGACCTGATCAGGCCGCGGGTTCGTCCGACCGAGCCGCCGCAACTTGCCGAGCGCCGGTTGACACTGGCCGACGAGCGCGTGGCGCAGCCCTATGTGATCCGGACCTACCTCGCTTCCGAGCGAAATCCTGGCGATCAGCGGCAGGCTGCGGCGCTGAAATTGCTGGCAGAACTGTTGGGCGGCAACCCGACCACTTCGGTTCTGGCGCGGGCGCTGCAGTTTGACACCCAGAAGGCTGTCTATACCGCGGCATTCTATGAGGGGGTGTCGCTGGATCAGGACACCTTCGGGCTGGTGGTGGTGCCGGTGCCCGGACAAAGCCTGCAGGACACCGAGACGGCGATGGACGGCGTGCTGGACAAATTCCTGAAGGACGGCGTCAACCCAGAGGATTTCGCCCGGATCAAGGCGAAGGTGCGTGCCGACGAGATTTATGGACGCGACGATGTGCAGGGTCTGGCACGACAGTACGGTGCCGCTTTGGCGTCGGGATTGAGTGTCGGGGACGTGCAGGACTGGCCTGATGTCCTGCAGGCGGTCTCTGCAGAGGACGTGATGGCGGCAGCCAAGAGCGTGCTGAACCGGAAGAACGCAGTGACGGGCTGGCTTACGACAGAGGAGGCGGCGCAATGATGCGGTTTCTTGGGGCCCTGATGGCCGTGCTGCTTGCGTTCCCGGTCGCCGCCGAGATCCGCATTCAGGAGGTGACCTCGCCCGGCGGGATCAAGGCCTGGCTGGTCGAAGAGCATGGCATTCCCTTTACGGCGCTGGAGATCCGTTTTCTGGGCGGCACATCGCTGGACCGGCCCGGCAA
>JANMCI010000507.1:0-21494 GCA_031361245.1 Rhodobacterales bacterium | reverse complement strand
GTTTCCACGGTCGAACAGGCCAGCAAGAACCCGGTTGGCTTGCTGCTGTCTGGCCCTGCCGGTGGCGTGATTGGCGGGCGTTGGACGGGTGAGGCTTGTGATCAGCGTCAGGTCATCACCATCGACATCGGCGGCACCTCTGCCGATATCTCGGTGATCCGTGACGGCAAGCTGACCATCAAGAACCCGCGTGACACCGAAGTGGCGGAAATGCCGGTGCTGGTTCCGATGATCGACATCGACGCCATCGGGGCGGGCGGCGGGTCGATTGCCTATGTCGACAGCGGCGGCGCTTTCCGCGTCGGCCCGCGCTCTGCCGGGGCGGAACCGGGGCCGGCCTGTTATGGCAAGGGCGGGATCGAACCGACGGTGACGGATGCGCAGGTCGTGCTGGGCCGTCTGGACCCGGAACAGTTTCTGGGCGGCGGGTTGAAGATTGACGCGGCTTTGTCCGAAGCCGCGATCCGGTCGAAACTGGCCGAACCTTTGGGCCTGTCGGTGAAAGACGCCGCGCTGGGCGTCTTGCGCATCATCAACAACCACATGGCGCTGGCTATTGCCTCTAACTCTGTGGCGCGGGGGATTGATCCGCGCGGCTTCAGTCTGATGGCCTTTGGCGGGGCAGGGCCGTTGCATGGCGTGGCGCTGGGCGAGGCGATCTGGGCGAAGAACGTGATCTCTCCGCTGCATCCCGGCATCACGGCGGCGATGGGGTTGCTGGTGACTGAGCCACGTTATGAATTCACCCGCTCTGCGCTGGCGATTTTGCAGGCGGGCGATACGTGCACCTTCGCCAATCTGGGCGCCATCTTTGACAAACTTCAGGCCGAGGCCAAGGCGCAACTGGACAGCGACGGCGTGCCCGCTGCTGCTCAACGCTTTTCTCGCATCGCGGAATGCCGCTATGTGGGCCAAGGGTTTGAGCTGCGCGTCGATGTACCAGAGGGGCCGTTTTCGGCCGCAACGGCGGACGCGGTGGCACGCGGCTTCTTCACCGTCCACCGCACAGAATACGGCCATGCCTTCGAGGATCAGGCGGTCGAGATCGTCACCCTGCGCGTCATCGGCACCGCCTCTGCTGACACCCTGCGCCTGCCGCCTTTGGAAAAGGGCGGGCGGCGCAATCCGTCGGAAGCGGCCCTCTATTCCCGCCTGACCACCTTTGACGACGGCCAGACGCTGGAAACCCCACGCTTTGACCGCGCCAAACTGAAGGCGGATGATGTGGTGACCGGACCCGCCATCGTCACCCAGCAAAACTCCACCACCGTGATCCCCAAGGGCTACACCGCGGCGGTGATGCGCCTGGGCGATATCGTGATCAGCCGCAACGCGGAAGGAAATTGAGCCATGACCAAGACCATTGACCCGATCACACTGCAGGTCATCGGCGGCGCGCTGCATGCGATTGCTGAACAGATGGGCAACGTCCTTTACCGCATGTCCTATTCCTCGATCATCCGGGAAAGTCAGGATCTGGGGGCGGGGCTGTTCGATCTGGACTACAACACGCTGTGCGAGTCAGATTCTACGCCGATGCACATCGGATCGATCCCCGGCTATCTGCGCGGCATCGAAAAGAGCATCCCCCTGACCGATTGGCACGAGGGTGATGTGGTGATCCACAACCACCCCTATTACGGCGCCAGCCACTCGCCCGATATCGGCATCGTCATGCCGATCTTTTACGGCGGTGAGTTGGTCGGCTTTTCGGCCAACACCGCGCACCATCTGGACATTGGTGCCGCGACGCCGGGTCTGATCATCGACGTGCCGGACGTGTTTGCCGAGGGTATGCTGCTGAACGGGCTGAAGCTGGTCGAGGCGGGCAAGCGCAACGACACCCTCTGGCGATATATCAGCGGCAACACCCGCGTGCCGGGTCTGGTGATGCGCGATCTTGAGGCGCAGATTGCCTCTGCCGAACTGGGGGTGAAGCGGTTCTGCGAGCTGATGGACACCTATGGCCGCAGCGTGGTCGAACAGGCCTCAAAACAACTGATGGATTATTCCGAACGCATGCTGCGGCGCGAAATAGCCAAGATCCCGGACGGAGAGTATTTCGCGGAAGGCTTCATGGACGACGATGGCCGCACGCGCGGGGTGCATTTGCCGATCAAGGTGACGGTGCGGGTGACGGGCGATGATGTCGAGGTGGACATGACCGGGTCGTCGCCGCAGGTACCCACCGCCTTCAACGTGCCGTTTGAGGGGTCTACCAAGGTCGCCTGCTACTTCGCCTTCAGGGCCTTGCTTCTGGATACCTATACCAACACCGAATACATTCCGCAGAACGAAGGGTCTTTCCGTCCGGTGAAGGTCACGGCGCCCTTGGGCTGCATCTTCAACCCGATTGCCCCTGCGGCCTGTGAAGCGCGGTTCAACCAGATCCAGCGCATCGTCGATCTGATCATTAAGGCGCTGGCCCCGGTTCTGCCCGACAAATGCACCGCCGGGAATGCCGCCTGCCTGTCCTTCGCCTCTTATTCCGGCGTGCGCGACAGTGGCGATTACTGGGTGCTGATCGAGGTGAACGAGGCCTCGATGGGCGGGCGTCCAAAGTCAGACGGCCCGGACACGATCGAGGAGTTGATGCGCAACACCCGCAACAACCCGTTGGAAGACCTTGGAATGCACCTGCCGGTGATCTGCGACCGTTATGAAATTCGCGATGACGTGTTTCCGGGCGCCGGAGAGTTCAGGGGCGGTATGGGCGTGGTGAAGTCGCAACGCTTCCTCGTGCCGGGCTTCATGACCCACGAAAGCGACCGGAACGAGGATGTTCCGTGGGGTATCTTTGGCGGTGGCGAGGGGGTGACGGCGGCGGTTCGGATGCACAATCCCCTCAAAGGTACGCCCCCGGTGGACGTGCCGGCCAAGTTCTCTGGCCTGCGGGCCGAGGCGGGTGATGTAATCACGTATCTGTCGCCGGGCGGTGGTGGCTATGGGCCAAGCCTGAAGCGGGATCCGGCAAAGGTGCTGGATGACCTTCTGGATGGGTACATCACCCCCGGCCATGCGCGCGATGTCTACGGCGTGGTCGTCAAGCCAGTGACCAACGGCTACCAGTGGGGCCTTGACCTGCCGGCCACAGCCAAGTTGCGCGCCAGCATGGGCGTGGCTTGACAGTCGGCGCCTAAGGTCCTTCACTTTGACATAAGTGCTGCGGTGGGTCAGTCCTGCCGCAGCACTTTTGTTATCGGGGCCGGGACCATGGATCTGCGCGACTTTCAGTATTTCGTCGCGATCGCAGAGACGGGCAGCTTTTCCAAGGCGGCCATGGCGCACAACATCGCGCAATCTGCACTTAGCCGCCGCATCCGTGATCTGGAATTGGAACTGGGCGTCACCCTGTTTTACCGCAACGGGCGCGGGGTGATCGTGACCGAGATTGGCGAGACCTTGCTGACCCGTGCTCGTCGCGTGCTGGCGGATGTGGCGCAGATTCGCGTGGAAATCGGAGCAACCAACGCCACCCTGCAAGGGGTGGTGACGCTGGGCGTTCCCCCCTCCGTCGGGCTGGTGTTGCTGTCACCGCTTCTTTCGCAGATCAGGGCCGATTATCCCGGCATCCAGATGCGTGTGCTGGAAGGCTTCAGCGGTCACGTTGCAGAATGGCTGGCAAGTGGCCGGGTCGATCTTGCGGTGCTGTACAAGCTGCGCGCTGGCACCTTTCCGGATGCCGAACACTTGTTGTTTGAGGATATGTTTCTTGTCTCTGCCCGCCACGCGCCGCCTTTGGGACAAGGCGCCACCGTCAGCCTGCGCATGCTGGAGGGCGAAGACCTTGCCCTGCCCGGATTGCCGCATGGCTTGCGGATTCTGGTGGATGAGGCTTGTGCCCGTGCCCAGGTGCATCTGAGTGTCGCGATGGAATTGGAGACCTTGCCCACGATCCGCGGCCTTGTGGCCTCTGGCACGATCCGCACCATTCTCCCTGTCACTGCCGTGCAGGCGGAACTGGATGCGGGTGAGTTGGTGGTTCAGAAGATTGTCGACCCTGTCATCAGCCGGGAGTTGATCCTGGTGCACGCGCCGCAACGGGTAAATGCGCCGGCAACCAAGGTCGTCGTACAGCTGATCCGCGACCATATCGAACAGCTGCTGCAATCGGGTGCCTGGCTCGGAAGAGTTTGAATGTGACGTTTAGCGCCCGGTTTGTGTGGCGCGAAAACTGCTGGGCGTCTGGCCGAACATCGCCTTGAACAGGCGCGAGAACTGCGCCTGATCGGAAAAGCCAAAACGGTAGGCGATGTCTGCCATGGGTCCGGGATCGGTCATCTGCAACATGCCGCGCGCTGCAATCAGGCGCTGTTCCCGGATATGCTGCGAGACGGTGCAGTTACCATCGGCAAAGATCTCATGCAGGTAGCGTTTCGAGATTCCGCAGGCATCGGCCACCAGATCAGGCGACAAGTCCGGGTTGGACAGGTTGCGCCGGACCACCTGTTCGGCGCGCTTCAGATGTGCTGCGCGCACCGAACTGTGCGCCACAGCCGCAATCTCGCTGGAGCGGTCGATGGCCAGCGTCAGCAGCTCGATCAACTGCCGCCCCAGCACGTCACTTGCCGCCGGGTCGGATATGGCCTGTGCCTGCACCTGCTGCGCCATCGTGGTGAAAAGCCCGCCCAGACCCTCGCGCCCGTTGAACACCTGAGCGCAAAAGCGGTCCGGGTTGCGTAGGCGGTTTGAAAGCATCGGCTTGGCCACCTTCAGCACGCAAAGGTCGTTCGCCGCCTCATAGGAAAACCGGTACGGCTCATCACCGCGTTCGATGATGAACCCACCGGGGTCGCAGCGCACCTCGCGCCCCAACTGGCGGAATTCCACCGGAGACCGGCGCGGGATGGTGATCAGGTACTGCTCTTCGGACGCGCCCGCGATGTGGCGGGGGTGGCGTTCATACTGAACCGCCTCGGTTTGCAGGCGCGACAAGGACAGATCGCCCAGCATTTGATGTTCCAGCCGGCCATCAAAGGTGGCGGCGTTGCGGTAGGTCAGATGCAAGGGGAAATAGGTCTCGGCGATCACGGCATTCCAGTGCCCGGCCCGCGCAGCGGGGGGCAGAATGGTGGTGCTATGGGCCGTGACACTCATCCGAATGCCCCCTTGGCAACGCTGATTCCGTAAAGATTGGGTAAAGCCAAGGGGCATTGCAAGGGAAATCCGGGGCCGAGACTCAGGGGGACTTTGCCAGGGCGCTTTGGGTGCGCGGGTTGACAAATGCTTGCTCGCTCTGACGCAAGACCGGGCGTGTCAAAAGCTGCAATCTGCGAGTCGCACGGGCACGCCCGCCCCTTTTTCGGAAAAGAGAACAACCGATGTCCAGCCCCAAGGTTGACCCCATTACCCTGTCCGTCGTGCGCGGCGTGCTGGAAACGACTCAGCGTGAGATGACCCTGACGCTCGAACAGACGGCGCGATCCTCGGTCTTCAATCTGGCGCATGACTATTCCACAGCGCTGTTCAACGCGACGCCAGAGATGATCCTGCAAGGGCAGGACATTCCGATCCACCTTGGCTCGCTGATCCCGGCGATGAAATCGGTGGCCAAGTATTTTGAGGGCGACATCCACGAGGGCGATCTGATCCTGCACAATGACCCGGAATATGGCGGGTCGCACATCATCGACACCTGCATGTATTACCCGGTGTTCTATGAGGGCGAGTTGGTGTTCTGGACCGTCTGCAAGGGCCACCTCACCGACATCGGCGGCCCGGTTCCCGCCGGCTACAACCCCGCCGCGACCGAAATTTATGCCGAGGGTTTGCGCATTCCCCCCTTGAAGCTGTGGGACAAGGGCAAGCCGCGCAACGACGTGATGAACCTTCTTCTGTCCAACATGCGGGCGCGGCGTGACCAGCAGGGCGATTTCAACGCGCTGATCGGGGCGTGCAAGGTGGGCGCGCGGGCGCTGATCGGGTTGATGGACAAGTACGGCAAGGAAACCGTGCAGACCTGCATTGCCGAGCTGTTGAACATGGCAGAGGCGCATATGCGCTCCCTCATCGCCAAGGTGCCCGACGGCACCTATACCGGCACCGCGATCCTTGAAGATGCGGGCCACGGCTTTGGTGATTTCGACATCACCGCTACGGTGACGATCACGGGTGATAGCTGCCACATCGCCATCCAGTCGCCACCGCAAATCCCCTATTTCATCAACAGCTATGAAGGGAACAGCCATTCCGGCGTCTACCTTGGCCTGATGATGTTCGCCCAATTGCCGCCACCCTATAACGAGGGGCTTTATCGCTGCGTCAGTACCGACATGGGGCCGAAAGGCACCCTGTGCAACGCCAAGTCGCCCGCGCCGCATATGAACTGCACCACGACGCCGATGGAGACGCTGACCGATGCTGTGCGGCTGGCTTTTGAACAGGCGGCGCCAGATAAGGTTTCGGCCAGTTGGGGCCACGCCAATGGCTGCAACATCGCAGGCTGGGACAAGCGCCATGACGAGGAATATGTGACGATGGTTCTGGCCTCGATCATCTCGGGTGCCGGGGCTACCGCCAATCAGGACGGCTGGCATGCCTGCGGGCCGGAGTGCTGCTTTGGCGCCCTGACCTCGGGCGACATCGAGATGCTGGAGCATTCCTATCCCATCATCATCCACCGCTATTCCCTGATGGAGGATTCTGGCGGCGCCGGTCGCAACCGGGGCGGCTCGGGCACCTGCTGGGAGGTGGAGCCCTTGGATACCCCGATGACCCTGATCACTTTTGGCGAGGGGCGTCGCATTCCTGCAATGGGCGCGGCGGGGGCCAAATCGGTCATGATTGCCCCCAAGGTCGGCTCTCTGGAGCTGACCCGCAATGGCGCGACCGAGGTCATAACCAAGAACGTGATTGAGACCATCCATCCCGGCGAACGTGCGGCCAACCGCAACCCCGGAGGAGGAGGCTTTGGCAATCCCTTCCAGCGCGCCATCGCACGGGTCGTCGAGGATGTGCGCAACGGTCTGGTCAGCGAACAGGGGGCGCGGCTCGACTACGGCGTTGTCTTTGCCAACTTTGCCTCCCTTGAGGTCGATCACCAAGCCACCGCCGCCCTGCGCGCTTCGGCCGCCTGAACAGGACAAATCCCATGCAAAACCAATATCGTCTGGGCATCGACGCCGGCGGCACCTTCACCGACTTCATCCTTGCGGATCGCAAGGGCGATGTCAGGATCTTCAAGGCCCTGTCCACACCGCAGGACCCGACCCTGGCCATCCGCAACGGTCTGAAGTTGATCGAAGAGGAGACCGGGATTTCGGCCACCGAGATCGTCTCGAACGCCGATCTGTGCATCAACGGCACCACCGTGGGCCTGAACTCGCTGATCCAGCACAAGGGCGCCAAAACCGGCCTTATCGCCACCAAGGGCCATGAGGACAGCATCGAAATCCGCCTTGGTCACAAGGAAGACGGCTACCGCTACGACCCCGAATATCCGCCGGCCACGATGCTGGTGCCGCGCTATCTGCGCCGGGGCGTGTCTGAACGCGTGATCTCGACCGGGGCCGTTCACACCCCGATGAACGAAGAGGACGTGCGCGAGGCTTGCCGCCATTTCCTCCGTGAAGGGGTGGATTCCGTGGCGATTTCCTTCGTCTGGTCCGTGCTGCATCCCGACCACGAACTGCACGCGGCCCAGATCGTGCGCGAGATGATGCCGCATGTCCGCCTGACCGTGGGCAGCCAGCTTTACCCGCAGGTGCGTGAATATACCCGCACCTCGACCGCCATCGTCAACGCTTATCTTGCCCCGATCCTGACCCGCTATGTCGAGGCCGTGGATGGTTATTTCCGCAGTCTTGGCGCCAGGAATCCGGTGCGCTACTTCCAGTCGAATGGCGGCTTGGCGTTGGGCTCGGTCGTGTCGGACCAGTCGGTCTATGCGATCAACTCCGGCCCCGCCTCGGCCCCGCAGGCGGCGCTGTATATTGCCGAGCCGTGGGGGATGAAGAATATCATTACCGTCGATATGGGCGGCACCTCGTTCGACATCACGCTGACGCGGGATGGGCGGGCCAATGTGTCCAAGAACATCGACTTCCTGCGCTACCGCATTGGAATTCCGATGATTCAGGTTGAGACGCTGGGCGCGGGCGGTGGATCGATTGGCTGGATCGACAACATGGGTCTGATGCAGATGGGGCCGCAATCGGCGGGGTCTGATCCGGGGCCGGCCTCTTATGACCAAGGCGGCACCCAGCCGACGACGACCGATGCGAACCTTGTGCTGGGCTATATCAACCCCGATGGTCTGGTCGGAGGGCGTCTGCCACTGAACACCGAAAAGGCCCGAGCGGCGATCAAGGCGCGCATTGCCGATCCCCTTGGCCTGTCGGTGGAGAAAGCCGCTTACGGTATGTTCAGCATCGTCAACAACAACATGGTCAACGCCATCCGTCGCGTGTCGGTTGAACGCGGCTATGACCCGCGGGATTTCGTGCTGAACTGTGCGGGCGGGGCGACTGGCGCGCATATCACGGCACTTGCACGGGAAATGGGCATTCGGCGGGTGCTGATCTCAAAACTCGCGTCGGGGCTCTGCGCCTATGGGCAGATCATTTCGGACGTAAAATACAACTACATGGCCCCCGCGCCAGTGCGGCTGGACAGCGCCAATGCGGCGGCGCGGCTGGATGGGCTGTTCAACGGGTTGGAGACGAAGGGTGTGAACGACCTGACGCGCGATGGGTTTGAACGCGACCGCATCACGGTGCGCCGCAGCCTGGATATGCGCTATGTCGGTCAAGTACATGAATGTACGGTGGAAATTGATCCATTCGTGATCGACGAACCCGCACTGAGCAAGCTGATCGAGGCGTTCCATGCCCGCCATGAAGAGCTTTACACCTATTCCGAACGCCAAAGCGTTGTTGAGATCGTCAACGTGGAAAGCGCTATCTGGGGCAAGGTGGACCGGCCAAACCGCATGACGGTGGCCCCCGGCAAGGGTGCTGCCGCGGCCCTGGAAGGCACCCGCCCGATGATCTTTGACGCCTCTGCCATCCCGCAAGATGCCCCGGTTTATGCTGGTGCGCGTCTGGGGGCCGGCGACCGCATCACCGGCCCTGCGGTGATCGAGGAAGTCACGACTACGCTTGTCATCGAACCCGGTTGGGAGGCAGAGTTGCATGAAAGCGGCGTCTACCTTGTCAACATGATCGACGCGTGAAGGAAAAAGTCACATGACCTTGCTGAACTGCGACATGGGCGAAAGCTTTGGCCTTTACCGAATTGGCGATGACGCGGGCCTGATGCCGCTGATCGACGTGGCGAACGTCGCCTGCGGGTTTCACGCCTCGGATTACAATCACATGCGGTCTACCGTGCAACTGGCCAAGAAGCATGGCGTCAAGGTGGGCGCGCATCCCTCATTGCCCGATTTGCAGGGCTTTGGCCGCCGCGAAATGAAGATCGGCCGCGAGGAGATGACCAACATCCTGATCTATCAGATCGGCGCGCTGAAGGGATTTCTTCAGGCCGAAGGGGTGGAGTTGAACCACATAAAGCCGCACGGTTCGCTGTACGGCATGGCCGCGCGGATGGAGGATATCGCCCACGCCATCTGCGATGCCGCCGATATCTTCAAGGTGCCGCTGTATGGCATGATCGGCACCCTGCACGAGACGATCTATCCCGCGCGCGGCCATATCTTTGTGTCGGAGTTCTACGCCGATCTGGACTATACTGATGCCGGCGGCCTGATCATCACCCGCGAACACGCCGCCAAGGATGAGGGCAAGGCCGCAGCCGCTTGTGTCCGGGCAATCAAAGAGGGCAAGGTGACCAGCGTCGGCGGTGTTGACGTGACGGTGCGCGCCGATTCGATCTGTGTGCATTCGGACACGCCGAATGCCGTAGCACTTGCCCAGGCGGTTCGGGCCGCCATCACCCCACTTAACGCCACGCGCTGAAAAGGCCGGAAATCATGACCAAACACATCCTCTCACCCTTGCCCGGCACGTTCTACAGCAAGCCTTCGCCCGATCAGCCCGCGTTCAAATCGGTGGGTGACACTGTCGCCGTCGGCGATGTGATCGGCTTGATTGAGGTCATGAAGTCGTTCAACGAGGTCATGGCCGATCAGGCGGGCACCATCCTGGCCTTTGTGGCCGAGGATGAAGAGCCTGTCATGGCCGGCCAGCCGCTGATCGAGCTTGCCTGAACATGGCGATCAAGAAACTTCTGATCGCGAACCGGGGTGAGATTGCGGTGCGGATCGTCCGCGCCGCGCAAGAGCTTGGCATTGCGACGGTGCAGGTCCATTCGGCGGCGGATGCGGATTCCCTGGCTGTCAAGATGGCGGATGAGGCGGTCAATGTCGGGCCGCCGATGGCTGCGAAATCCTACCTCAACATCGCCAATATCTTGAAGGCGGCGGCGGATACCGGGGCCGATGCGGTGCATCCCGGCTATGGCTTCTTGGCTGAAAACGCCGACTTTGCCGATGCCGTCGAGGCGGCTGGGCTGATCTGGGTCGGGCCCAAGGGCGATGCGATCCGGGTGATGGGCGACAAGGTTGCGGCACGGGTTGCGGCCGAATCCGCCGGCGTGCCGGTGGTGCCCGGATCGGAGGGTCGGATCGACGACCCGGTTCATGCCCGCAACATCGCCCTTGCCATCGGCTTTCCGGTGATGATCAAGGCGGCGGCGGGCGGCGGTGGCCGTGGTATCCGCATCGCCCATGACATGAACGAATTAGAACGCCTGATGCCGCAGGCCAGTGCCGAGGCCAAGGCCGCCTTTGGCGACGGCGGCCTGTACATGGAAAAGGTCATCGAACGCGCCCGCCATATCGAGGTGCAGATCCTTGGCGATGGCACCAACGTCATCCACTTGTTTGAGCGCGAATGTTCGTTGCAGCGTCGCCGCCAGAAGGTGTGGGAAGAGGCGCCCTCTGCCGCCCTTCCGCAGGCGATGCGCGAAAGGCTGTGCGCCTCGGCGGTAGCTTTGGCTACTGCGGTCAACTACCGGGGCGCAGGGACGCTGGAGTATCTTTACGACGATTCCTCGGGCCATTTCTATTTCATCGAGATGAACACCCGGATTCAGGTCGAACATCCGGTTACCGAAATGATCACTGGCATTGACCTCGTGCGCGAAATGCTGCGGATCGCAGGTGGCGAGCCACTGCGGTTCACTCAAGATGAAGTGCGCCTGAACGGCCACGCCATCGAAGTTCGGATTTGCGCCGAAGACCCGTCGCAGGGATTCAAACCCGGTCCCGGCACCATCACGGCGCTGACGGTTCCGGGCGGGCCGGGCGTGCGGTTTGATACGATGCTGTATCAAGGCTACACGGTGCCGCCGTTTTACGATTCACTTCTGGGAAAGCTCATCGTCTGGGATGAAACCCGTGAGGCTGCCATCACCCGCATGGCGCGGGCGCTGAACGAACTTGAGGTGGGCGGCCTGCCCACCACGAAACCGTTGCATCAGGCGCTTGCGCGCGATCCGGGTGTGCGGGCCGGGCTGTTCCACACACGATGGTTGGAACCGTGGCTGGAACAAAATTCAGACAAGCTGGGTGACGACAGGGGAGCCATATGACAACCAGATATTCCTTCGGCGGCGACGAGCATATCTTTGTGGAATGCAGCGAAGAGATGTCGCTGGACGCTTTCTTCAAGGGCATGTCGATCACCAACGCCCTGCGCGAGGCCAAGATCAAGGGCGTGACCGAAATCTGCCCGGCCAACGCCTCGTTTCAAGTGCGGTTTGACCCAGACGTGATCGCTCCGGACGAGATGATGCGTCAACTCAAGGCGCTGGAGGCCGTGGCGCAATCGGCGCCCTCGACCTTGAACACCCGCATCATTGAGGTGCCGGTCTATTACAACGACCCCTGGACGCATGAGACCGGGCAAAGGTTCCGCGAACGGCATCAGGACCCGACCTCGACCGATATCGAATACACGGCGCGGATCAACAACCTTGACGGCATCGACGGCTTCATCAAAGCGCATTCGGGCGCGCCATGGTTCGTATCGATGGTGGGGTTCGTGGCGGGTCTGCCGTTCCTGTACCAGATGGTCGGCCGGGATCGTCAGATCCAGTCGCCAAAATACCTGCGTCCGCGCACCGATACGCCGCGCCTGACCGTGGGGCACGGCGGCTGCTTTGCCTGCATCTATTCGGTGCGCGGTGCTGGCGGCTATCAGATGTTCGGCATCACGCCGATGCCGATCTATGACCCGAACCAGACAACCACGTACCTGCGCGACTTCATGTGCCTGTTTAAACCCGGCGACATCGTGAAGTGGAAGCCCATTGGACGCGAGGAATATGACCACACAGTGGCCGAGGTGGATGCTGGCCGCTGGCAACCCCGCATCGCCCCAGTGACTTTCTCGCTGGAAGATTTCCAGAAAGACATGGACAGCACCAATGCCCGCGTGATGGAGGCTCTCAATGGCCATTAATGTCATCAAACCGGGTCTTTCAACCACTATTCAAGACCTGGGGCGCCCCGGCTATTACCACATCGGCATTCCAACCTCTGGAGGGATGGACATGCTGTCGCTGGCAGCAGCCAACCTGTTGGTCGGCAATCCGGCGGGTGCGGCGGTACTGGAAGCAGTCTTCATGGGGCCGGAACTGGAGTTCACCGCCGATGCCACCGTTGCCGTGACGGGCGCCGATCTGCCGCCCAAGGTGGATGGCGAAGAACGTGCCGGTTGGACCGCCTTCACCGTCAAGAAGGGCCAGGTTCTGTCGTTCGGCTTCCTCAAGAAGGGCGCGCGCGGCTATATTGCTGTGTCGGGCGGCATTGATGTGCCGGTTGTTCTGGGCTCGCGGTCAACCTACACTTTGGGTGCCTTGGGCGGGTTTGAGGGGCGCAAGCTTGCAGCCGGTGACGTGCTGCCGGTCGGGCAAGACGCCTTGGCGGCAGAGGGCCGTTCTGTGCCAGACGCGCTGCGCCGCATGCCGGGGGCCCCCGCAGAGTTGCGGATGCTGCCGGGGCTTTACTGGCATCGGATCACTGAACACGCCGGCAAGACCTTCTTCGAGGACACCTGGAAGGTCGCGCCCGAGGCCGACCGGATCGGCTATCGGTTCAAGGCCGGGCGCCCGCTGGACTTTGTGCCGCGCACGCCGCCGTTCGGGGCGGGGTCTGATCCGTCCAACATCGTGGATGCGTGTTATCCTTACGGCTCGGTTCAGGTGCCTTCGGGCACGGAACCGATCGTGCTTCACCGCGACGCGGTATCGGGCGGCGGCTATATGATGATCGGCACCGTGGTCTCTGCTGACATGGACCTGATCGGCCAGCTTCAGCCGCATACGCCGACGCGGTTCGTGAAAGTGACGATGGAACAGGCGCTGCAAGCTCGCGCTGACCGTCGCAAGACACTGGATGCTATCGCCGCATTTGTGGCGTGACAGGATTGGGGCGGGGGACAAACCCCGCCCCAGTCAACCCGACCCGGCAGGGCAGAGAGGAACGCCTTGGCACTGCACGACCGTCCAGTCACAAGGAACCTTCTTGCCGCCCCGCCGCATACGGAACGGCGGCGGCTGCGGGTCCGTGGCACCTCGATCACGTTGCTGAAAGAGGTGCGCGAACGGGCGCAGGCCGACCTTGGCTTTGACGTGGAATACGAACTTCTGGATTTCATCACCTGCCAGCGCAAGTCCGCGATGGAGCCGGAAGGCTATGATATCTATGAACAATGCTTTCACAATCTGGATATCGTGTGGTTCTGGGGCGCCTTGCAGCCGATCGACACAAACCGCATCGCGGATTGGGACAAGATCACCAATCTGTCCAAGGAAGGCGGTATCAGCAAATACGCCTGGCGCGGCCATGGCGACGCGCCGGTGCGCAAGCTTTACGTCCAGCCCGGCGGCTTTCTGGGACCCAAGCAGGGCCGCTACATCAGCATGCTGCCGACCGTTCACAATATGGACAGTTTCGGCTTTGACACCCGCGTCTTTGGCAATGGATCGTCGAAGCGACCCAGTTGGGCCTGGCTTCTGGATCGCCGCGCCAAGGGCCGCATTGCTCTGGTCGATGAGCCGGCCATCGGGATCTTCGACGCAGCCCTTGCCGCCGAAGCCGCCGGAGAGTTGCAGTTTGCCGACATCTGCAACATGACCATCGCCGAGATCGACTCTCTGATGGCTTTGCTGGAAGACCGTCGGCGGCAAGGCTATTTCTGCGGCAGCTGGCGCACCGGCGAAGACGCGACGCGCCTGCTGCACGAGGACCGCGTTTCGGTGCAAAGCATGTGGTCGCCCATCTATGGCAACATGGGCAAGATGGCGGGTATTTTCGTGGAATCGGCCCCCATCGAAGGCTATCGCGCGTGGCATGGTGGGGCGAGCCTGTCGCGCCACCTGGGCGGGGCCAAGCTGGGCATGGGGTACGACTACCTCAACTGGTGGCTTGATGGCTATGCGGGGGCTGTCATGGCCAGGCAAGGCTATTACATGTCCGCGCCCGAACGCACCAAGTCGGCCTTGGCCCCCGAAGAATGGGCCTATTGGTACGAAGGCGCTGCAGCAGTCCGCGATCTTGCCGGGCCTTCCGGGGCGATAGCCGTCAAGGCTGGGGCACGGCGGGCAGGCGGTACCTATCAGGAACGTGCCAACCGGATCGCCGTCTGGAACACCGTGATGGAGGAATACAACTACGCCGCCCGCTCCTGGGACCGCTTCATCCGGCGGGTGAACGAGGTGCAGAAATGACGGGGCGCCCCAACAACCCACTGGCGCAAGAGCCGCGCTACGAACTGATCACGCAGGTCTTGCGCACCAATATTCTCAACGGCCGCTTGCCTGCCGGCCTGGTGCTGCTGGAGGGTCCGATCTCTTTGCTAATGCAGACCAGCCGAATGCCGGTGCAAGCCGCGCTTCGCCTGCTTTTGGCCGAAGGACTGGTGCACCGCTTTGACGGGCGCGGCTATCTGGTCGGCCAAGCGGGCCCTCACCTTGCCCCTTTGCGCCGTGACATCAGCGAATTTGATCTGGATATTCCGCACCAGGTCGACGCTGCTTTGCAGACACGGGGAACATGGAAACACTTCTATGACGAGGTGGAAGAACAAGTCGCCTCCTGTCAGGTTTTTGGCGAGTTCCGGATCGTGGAGACCGAGCTTTCCGACTATCTGGGTGTCAGCCGGACTGTGGTGCGCGACGTGCTGTCCCGGTTGCAGGAACGCGGTCTGATCCGCAAGAATGCGAGTTCTCATTGGATTGCAGGGCCCCTGACGGCCCGCACTCTGCGCGAAAAGTTTGAACTCCGCGCCATCATTGAACCGGCGGCACTGCGACTGGCTGCCCCGCATATTCACTACAGCCAGATCGAAGAGATCCGCGACCGAATCGGTTCGGATGTGACGATCAAACCCGAGGAGCTTGAAGATGCATTGATGGACCATTGCATTGCGCAGGCACCGAACGCTGCGTTGGTCGAGATGATCCAGAACAACCAGATGTTGTTGACCTCGGTCAATCGGGCGCTGACCGGTCTTGGCCTGCCAGAGGATCAGATCGCTTTCGACCAATATCGGACGCTTTTTGATCTTATCGCGCGACATCCGATTGATTCTGCGGCGGAATACTTGCGGGATCACTTACACATCATGGCCAGCAAGAACCTGGCTCGCATGAAAATCGTGGCGGTTATCAGTGAGACTGTTGGATTTGCACCTTACCTGAGCGCGCAATAAAACAAACATTGCGCTCAGTAATCATTTATGAAGGGGCCTGCCGGTTCTTCTTCAGCATGGGAATTATGACTGCTGACAAAATATTGCACAAAAGTGCCGCGTTCGGCGCACAAATCCACAATTGACAGACATATAAAATAGCTATGTTATACGAAGTACAGTTTACGAAGATCATCGGTGCGGCGGCAACGGATCCGGCGCATCCGCGAAGGCAAAGAAAAGGGGCGGGCCGCAGGAAACCTGCGCAGCACCGCGACGGAGCGAATGGCAACTGGATCAGCAATTTTTCGGATCGACGGCGTGTCGAAGAGCTACGGGGGTGTCGCAGCCCTTGATGGCGTGACGCTTGAGGCCGGCATGCATGAGTACATGTCCTTGCTGGGCCCCTCCGGGTCGGGCAAGACCACCTTGTTGCGCGTCATCGCGGGGTTCGAAGTGCCGGATGCGGGGCGCGTCTACTTTGAGGGCCGTGACATCACCGACCTTCCCGCGCATGAGCGTGGCATCGGCTTCGTGTTCCAGAACTTTGCCTTGTTTCCGCATTTGACGGTCAAGAAGAACGTGGCGTTCGGCATGATGCATGGCCGCACCGCAGTTTCGCCCTCTGCAATCGACGCCCGCTGTCAGGCCGTGATCGACATGGTCGGTCTGTCCGGGCTGGAGGATCGCGGCGTCGATCAGATTTCGGGCGGCCAGCGTCAGCGCGTGGCTTTGGCGCGCACGCTGGTGATGCAACCCAAACTGGTGCTGCTGGACGAACCGCTGGGGGCGCTGGATGCAAACCTGCGTGGCCGGATGCGCAACGAGTTGCGCGCCATCCGCGAGCGCATGGGCGTTACCTTCCTGCATGTCACAGGCAGCGAAACTGAGGCCTTGGCGATGGGCGATACGGTCGTCGTGCTGGATCGTGGCAGGATCATCCAGGCCGGCACGCCGGATGACGTCTATTCGACCCCTTCGAGCCCCGCAGTTGCGCATTTTCTGAATCGCTTCAACCTGTTTGACGGCACACTGTCAGGCGGCATGTTCAGCGGCCCGTTCGGATCGGTCGCCAGCCCGCACGCCGTGGGCGCAACTCAGGATGTCTATGCTATCCGCTATGACCGCATGAACGTGCGGCCCTTGTCCGCATCTGTGACGGGCCCCGCGCTCAAGGCGACTTACGTGGCAAGCGAATATCTCGGCTCGTCCGTGATGAATTTTTTTGAGACCGCAGACGACAAGGTCATCGAGGTTGAACATCACCTCAGCCTTGGGGCGCCGGAAACCTATGTGCCGCGGCAGGACTACCTGCTGACTTGGAACCCGGAGCAGGCCATCGTTTTTGGCCGGGAGGCGACCTGATGACAGACGCAACCGTAACGACCAAGCGCAGCCTTGGCTCCAGATGGCTGATCCTTCCGGGCATTGTCTGGATGGCGTTGTTCATGATCGTGCCGATAGGCATGATCGTCTATGTCTCGTTCTGGACGCAGACCACTTTCAACATTTCCTCGACGCCGACACTGGCAAGCTGGAAGCAGTTCTTCGCATCCGACACCTATACCGGCGCCTTGTGGACCACGATTCGCATCTGGCTGATCGTTTTGGCTGCCACCTTTGCAATTGGCTATCCGACGGCGCTGTATGTGGGGCTTTTCGTCAAGTCCAAGACGCTTTCGACCGTGCTTCTGGTGATCTGCGTGATCCCGTTCTGGACCTCTTTCCTGATCAGGGTTCTGGCATGGCGCCCGATGCTGGGCAAGGAGGGGGTGATCAACATTATCCTCTTGAAGCTGCACATCATCAGTCACCCGATCGAGGTGCTGCTGTTCACCGAACTGTCGGTCATCATCGGGATGACCCAGATCTACTGCGTCTTCATGGTCGGTCCCATCGCCTTCATGCTGGGCCGCATCGACCGCAACATCATCGAAGCGGCGCGCGATCTTGGTGCGGGCTTTGGCCGGATCTTCTGGAAGATCATCTTCCCGCTCAGCCTGCCCGGCGTGGTGGTGGGTGCCATCTTCGTCAGCGTCATGGTGTTGGGTGAGTTTGCAACCTCGGGTGCCCTGTCAGGGCGCAAGGTGAACCTGTTGGGCAACATCATCGTGACACAGGTCGGTTCGTTGAAATGGGCGATGGCCTCGGTGACGGGCGTGATCCTGACGGTGTTCATGGGGATGGTGATTGCCGCCTTCCTGCGGATCGTCGACCTGAAGCAGGAGCTGTAAGCGATGGAATCGCGCGTTCTCAAACCGATCCTCGCCGTCTATGTGGTGGCCTTCATCTTGTTCCTGTACGGACCCTTCTTCGTGCTGACGATCCTGTCGTTCCAGCAGGGGCCGGATGGCGGGCCACAGTTTCCAATCATCGAGTGGTCGCTGTATTGGTACAAGCAGATCTTCGGCCTGACCCCGCCGTCCCGCGTGGCGCCCTTGCCGGTGGGCGAGGCGTTGGTGCGCTCCTTGATCCTTGCCTTCATGACGATGGTCACCTCAACTGTTCTGGGTGTGATGTCGGCGCAGGCGTTCCGCCGCAAGTTTCGCGGCTCTACCGTCGTGTTCTATCTGATCGTTCTGGGCATGATGGTGCCGGGCGTACTGACCGGACTGGGCACCTCGCTTCTGGCCAACAACGTGCTGGGGATCACGCGGCACTGGTACACGACGGCCTTTGCGACCCATGTGGCCTACACCTACCCCTTCGCATTCCTTGTCATGCTGGCGATCTTGAACCGCTTTGACGGATCGGTGGAAGAGGCGTCGTGGTCACTGGGCGTCACGCCTTGGACCACCTTCCGCAAGGTGACCTTCCCGCTGATCTTCCCGGGCGTGCTGTCGGCCATGCTGTTCGCCTTCACGCTAAGTCTGGATGAGTTTCCACGCTCGCTGTTCGCAGCCGGCGGGTCCGAGGATCAGACCTTGCCATTGGCGATCTACGGCACCTTCTCGGTGGAAATTCACCCAAACATCTTTGCCTTCGGGGTGCTGACCACGCTGTTCTCGTTCGCACTGCTGTCGGTTTACGGCATCCTGATGGGCCTGTCGGTGCGCCGCGCCCGCAAACTGGCCATGCAGGAGGATATTGCATGACACAGACAGCCATCGTCACCGGGGCGGGTTCGGGGATCGGTCAGGCCATAGCGTTGCGGCTGGCCGCTGACGGCTACAACGTGCTGGTCAATGACTTTCGCGCAGAGGCTGCGAAGGCCACGGCTGACCAAATCGGCGCCAAGGCTAAGGCGATCGGCGGCGATGTGTCAGTCGAGGCGGACGTGGCCGCGATGGTCGCGGCAGCCGAGGCGGCCTTTGGACCTGTCACCCATCTGGTCAACTGCGCGGGCTTTGTGCATCAAAGCCGTTTTGTTGACCTGACCGTCGCTGACTTTGACCGTATGATCGCGGTCCATCTGCGCGGGACGTTTCTTTGCACCCATGCCGTCCTGAAGGGCATGCTGGCGCGCGGCTCTGGGGTGATCGTCAACATCGCCTCGCAACTGGGCCAGATCGGCGGCGTTGAACTGGCGCATTATGCGGCGGCCAAGGCCGGCATCATCGGCATGACCAAATCGCTCGCACGTGAGGTTTCAGCCCAGGGTGTAAGGGTCAACGCCGTGGCACCCGGGCCGATCAACACGCCTCTCGTGCGCAACCTTTCCGCCGACTGGCAGCGCGCCAAGGCCGCAGAACTGCCGCTGGGCCGCTTTGGCGAACCCGAAGAGGTCGCCAATACCGTGGCCTTCCTGTGCTCGCCCCAGGCGTCGCTGTTCGTCGGCCAGACCCTTGGGCCCAACTCCGGAGATGTCATGCTATGACCGAGATCGTCCTCATCACTGGCGCCGGCATCGGTATTGGCCGCGCCACCGCCAAGGCCTTCGCCAAGGCGGGCTATCATGTCGTTGCAACCGACGTTCTGGCGTCCGAAGGTGCCTCGGTCGTGGCCGAGATCGCGGCTGATGGCGGCTCGGCCGAGTTTCACCTTCTGGATGTGCGCTCTACCGAAGCGGCGAATGCGGTCGTGGCCGCGGTAGAGGCCAAGCACGGCGGCATTGACGCCATCATAGCCAACGCCGGTATCGCCCACCGGGTGCCCTTGGCCGAGATGACGGACGAGAAGTGGGATCACACCTTCGAGATCGACCTCAAAGGTATCTTCCGCGTCGTGCGTCCTGCCATCGCGGGCATGAAGGCGCGCGGCAAGGGGGCGGTCGTGGCCCTGTCCTCTATCATGGGCGTCGCCTATGGCTGGGACGAACATGTGCATTATTCAGCGGCAAAATCCGGTGTGGTCGGCCTTGTGCGCGGCCTTGCAGTGGAATTGGCGCGAAACGGAATCCGGGTGAACGGCATAGCGCCGGGCTACATCCGGACGGCGCAGCTTTTGTCGAAGGAACATTCCCTCGGCCCCGAAGCTGCGGACAAGGCAGGGGAGTTCATCCCCATGGGTCGCATCGGTCAACCCGAAGAGATTGCCGATGTTGCCCTTTTTCTCGCCTCCAACGGGGCCCGCTACATGACGGGTCAGGTGGTGGTGGTCGATGGTGGGCTGTTGGTGGGGCGCTACTGATCCAATGGCATGGCAGAATTACAAATCAACACGGAGGCACTAAGATGAAACACAGTTCACTATCCCGCCGCGGGTTCCTGAAAGGGACCACCGGCGCTGCGTTGGCTATGGGCGGCTTGCCGTTCCTTGGCGCGCAACAGGCGTTTGCTGCTGATCTTGCATCGCAAGAACTGCGCACAGTCGGTCTGTCTGTGACCGTCCAAGACCGCATTCTGGCCGACTTCAAGGCGGCGTCGGGCGTCAAGTCGGTGTCGGGCAAGGCGGATATCTTCCCGAACACCCAGACCGAACTGCTGTCGGGTTCGACCGCTTATGACTGCTGGGAAACCATCGGTGAGCGTCTGCCGTCGATCGTACAGACGGGCCTTGTATCGCCCATCGCCACCTCGGCGCTGACGAACTGGACCGGCGTGGGCGAAAGCTTCACCAAGGCTGACCCGAAGTGGGACGCCAAGGCGCAGATCGTCGGCCAGATCTACACTGACGAGTCGATGACCGCGCTGAACATGGTGCCGACCGTCTACAACTTTGACTCGATCGGATATCGCCCCGATCTGGTTGACGCAGAAGACGCCTCCAAGTGGTCCTCGTTGTTCGACCCCAAGTTCAAGGGCAAGACCGGCCTGAACGTCGACCCGCTGATCGCCTTCGGTCAGGCCGTGCTGGCCATGAACGAACTGGGTCTTCTGGAAGTCAAGAACCCGGGCAACCCGGATGCGGCGGCGATTGAAGAAGCAGCCAAGTTCCTGATCTCGAAGAAGAAAGAAGGCCAGTTCCGCGCGCTCTGGGGCGATTTCGGCGAATTGGTCAACCTGATGGCTTCGGGCGAAATGATCCTTGCTGACGCATGGCAGCCGGCTGTCATGGCTGTCAAGGCGCAGGGCGTTCAATGCTCTTACGCCACCATGAAGAGCGGCTATCGCGGCTGGTCGATCGGCGTTTCGGCGCTGAAATCCTCACCAAACCTGGACGCAGTGACGGCTTACGCCGACTACTGGCTGTCGGGTGGCCCGGCTGTGGCGGTGTCCGAACAGGGCTACTATTCGCCCAACGACAAGGTCAAAGCTGTCATGGCCCCAGAAAAGTATGCCTTCTGGTACGAAGGTGCACCATGGGTTGGCGCGGAAGACCGCGGCATCAAGGAAGGCGATCTGCGCGACGGCGGCAGCCTCGCGACTCGTGCGGCAAACGTCGCTTACTGGCACCAATGGCCGGACGAGTACGACCTGTTGATCACCAAGTGGGACGAATTCCTGTCGGCCTGATCTAAAA
>JANMCI010000475.1:0-2088 GCA_031361245.1 Rhodobacterales bacterium | reverse complement strand
GGAGGGTGGCACCAAATGGGGCATGGCGCTGACCACGGCGGATGGCGGCTTTGCCTTCCGGCTGATCTATTCCTATCTCTGCCAGCAGGACGGCAGCCTGCTTGCCGAAGACGGCACCTGGTTGCCCGGCGACAGCCCAGCCAAGCTCGCCAATTCGGTCAAGGTCATCGCCGATTGGGTGGCGGCGGGTCAGGCCCCGGGCTACACCGACTATCCCGCAGCCGTGGCACTGTTCACCACCGGCGAGGCGGCCTTCATGGTCAACGGCGTGTGGGAAGTGCCCACCATGGCCGACCTTGAAAAGGCCGGCAAGCTGTTCAACTGGGGGGCAATCGAGCTGCCGGTGATGTTCAACCACGCCTGCACCTATGAGGACAGCCACGCCTTTGCCATCCCGAACAATACCGGCAAGGAAGTTGACCCCGCCAAGCACGCCGCCGTCCTTGAGGTCATCAAGTGGATGGAGGGCCATTCGCTGTTCTGGGCGACAGCCGGTCACATCCCGGCCAACAAGGCCGTGACCGAGACCGCCGAGTACAAGGCCATGCAGCCGCAGGCGACCTATCAGCCGCTGGTAGCCAATGGCGTCTTTGACCCCAAGTCCAAGTTCGCCGGTGTCGCTTCGCCGCTGTTCGAGGCCGCGGGCAACGCCTTTGTCGCCGCGATGAACGGCGAGGTTTCGCCCGAAGATGGCGTCGCCGAGATGAAGGCCACGCTGGACGCACTCAAGTAACCACCTCACTGCGGTGCCGTCCCGCTTTGGGGCGGCACCACACAAGACACTCGTGAAGGGCGCAGGTGCCATGCTGACAAGCAGAAGATCAGAGATTATGGTAGCCGCGATCCTGATTGCGCCCTTTGTGGCGATTTACGGCTGGATGTTCATCTATCCCACCATCCAGATGATCGAGCTCAGCTTCACCGATGCGCCCCTGATCGGCGATGGCAACTGGGTCGGACTGGCGAACTATGACCGACTGCTGCACGACAAGGTTTTTGGCAAGGCGATCTGGAACACCTCGTATTTCGTGCTGCTGACCGTGATCCCCGGCACCGCCGTGGCCCTTGGCATCGCCCTGATGGTCAGTCGCCTGAAGGGCTGGATGCAAAGCCTGATCCTGTCGGCCTTCTTTTTGCCCTATGTGCTGCCGATCACCGTGGTCTTTCTGATCTGGCAATGGATGTTCGACACGCAGTTCGGCATCATGCAACAGGTGATCGAGCCGATCATGGGCCAGACCGTCAACGTCTGGCGCCGCCTGCCGTGGTTCATGCCGACGGTTGCGATCATGACGATCTGGTGGACCAACGGCTTTTCGATCCTGCTGTTCCTCGCCGGTCTGCGCAACATACCGAGCGAGCTTTATGAGGCGGCCGAACTGGACGGCGCCACCCGCCTGCAAAGCTTTTTCCGCATCACCTGGCCGCTGATCTGGCCGATCACCGTGCTGTGCCTGACCATCCAGTTGATCCTGCAGTTGAAAATCTTCGATCAGGTCTACCTCTTTGCCCAGGGTGGCCGCACCCAATCGACCATGGTTCTGGTGCAATACATCTTTGATCAGGCCTTCGTGCACAATGACGGCGGCTACGGTGCCACCGTCGCGGTGGCGCTGTTCATCATCGTCATCGCCTTCTCGGTGCTGCAGTTTCAGCTTTTGCGGATGCGGGGGGCACGATGACAACCAAACCCACCCGCCGTTTCAACCTTGGCAGCCTCCTGCTGACCCTGCTGACCGTGCTGTGCGCTCTGATCTGGTTCTTCCCGCTGTACTGGGCGATCCTGACCTCGATCCGCACCGATGACGAGGCGGTGCGGGCCGGCTTTGATCTGTGGCCGGACGAGCCGACGCTCGGCGGCTATCTTTATGTCATCCAGCATTCCAACATCCTGCGCTGGTATCTGAACTCCACCATCACCACCGTCATCATCACCTTCCTCGTGGTGGCCACGTCGGCCTGTGCCGGCTATGCCATCTCGCAACTGCGCTTTCCGGGGCGGACAGCGCTGTGGTGGACCATTCTGGCCAGTTTCATGGTGCCGGTGCAGGGACTGATCGTGAACCACTATGTCATCATCGCCGGGGT
>JANMCI010000460.1:0-5610 GCA_031361245.1 Rhodobacterales bacterium | reverse complement strand
CATTGCCGCCATCGCCGCCATCCGGCCCGCCGAACTCGACATACTTGTCCCGCCGGAACGACACGCATCCCGCCCCACCACCGCCGGAGCGGATGTAGACTTTGGTAAGGTCAAGGAACTTCATGGCTCAGACTTTCAATATGATTTGCAGGCGTTACAGCAAAGGGGGGCAAGTCTCAAGCGGCTGGTGGCGCCTGCCAGTCGGCGCGGTCCAGCCGCAGGCCATGACCCGCCACCACGACCCCTCGCGCCTTGTTCAGCGTCAGGTCATCCTCGACAATGCGGAACCCCAGCTTCTTCAACAGACCGATGGAGGCGAGGTTGTCGGCCCAGACACCGGCCACAAGATGGTCCCGGCCTTGGGCAAACGCCCGTCCGACTGCCGTTTGACAGGCTTCCGTCGCAAGCCCCCGACCCCAGACATCGGGGATGAACATGTAGCCCAGTTCGTCGCCCGTCACCCCAATGGTGCCGATCAGGCGGCCCTGAAGGAAGGCCCCCCAGACAAAGCCACGTCCGGTATAGGGCTGGGCGCGGGTGCGGGTGAAGTGCCGCTCGGGCGGCCAGGGATACGAGGCCAGCTGGCGCACCACCTCAAAATGGCTGACCAAAGCGTGCAGCGCGTGCAAGTCGACAGGGTAGAGGCTGCGATAGGTCAGACGTTCGGAACGCGCCTCGATCGGCAGGGCGGCGGTGAAGGCGGCGCGAGTGAGCAGCATTTCGACATGTGGGCGATCCAAGTTCATGGCGAGGCAATGCTTTGGCCATCGCCCGGTTTCCACAAAACCGAGTTTGCGCAGCACGTTGGCCGACCGGGGATTTCCCTCGAAATAGCCGGAGGCGATGTTTGCCTCGTTATCGCCGAAATGTTCGGCCAAGGCAGCGCGGGCGGCCTCGGTCGCATAGCCTCTGCCGTGCGCCGCAGGTGCGAGCCAATAGCCAAGCGTGCGCCGCTCGACGCCCAGGATGCCCACGAAGCCTTGGGTGTCGTCGACGGCATAGGTCAGGCCCGGCTTGGCAAACCCGGTCTGAAAGCCCCGAAAATCTGCTGTGGTGTAGGGATGGGGTATCACCGCCATCCAGCCGGTCACGGCGATGTCGTTCAGGCATGCGACAACTGCCGCCTCATCAGCGGCGGCGACGGGGCGCAGGGTAAGCCGCGCCGTTTTCAGCTCGGCGCGGGGTGTCATGGCGTCCCCTCAGTCGAGCTTCTTTATATAGGTCCAGGTCGGGACCAGGGCACCGCGCGCCACCGAAAAGCTTTCGGCGTCGCCCAGGTATTCAAAACCGCAATTGGTCAGAACACGCGCGGAACCGGGGTTGTCCTGAAACACCTCGGCGAAAATCGTGCAATTCTTCTGCGGATTGGCCTCGATCAGCGCTCGCACGGCGTCCGAGGCAAGCCCGGTGTTCCAGAACGCCGGTGCCACCCAATAGGTAACCTCGGATTGCCCGCGATCCATCCGCTTGAGACTGATCACCCCCAGCACTTCGGCCAGACCCGAGGCCGAGCCATCCATCACCCACACATCTTCGTCCGCCTTGCCCGACATGGCGCGTTCGACAAACGCCTCTGCCGCCCCCTGCGGCAGCGGATGCGGGATCGATTGGGTGCCCTGGGCGACCCGTTTGTCGCTGGCATAAAGCGCGAACAGACCCGTGTCCGATTTCCGCGCCGGCCGCAGCTGGAAGCGACCCGTAGCGATTTGACCTTCAGGCAATGCAATTCTGTCCAAGATCATGGCTCCCTCCTCGAAGCGCATGTGGGCCGTTACGCCCGGAATTTCTGTTCCCCCTCCCCCGGCAATTCGGAAAAGAGCAGGGGGACCGGCTTTTCAGCCGATCCCCCTTTTACAAGCCATGTGTAAAGGTTCGGCTTACTCAGCTGCCTCCTGCAGCGGGAGGACCGAAATAAAGGTGCGGCCCTTGAGCCCTTTTTTGAAGGTCACCTGACCCTCGACCTTGGCAAAGATCGTGTGGTCGGTGCCCATTCCAACGCCTTCACCCGGGAACCACGTGGTGCCGCGCTGACGGCAGATGATGTTGCCCGGAATGGCCGCCTGGCCGCCGAACAGCTTCACGCCCAGACGACGACCGGCCGAGTCCCGACCGTTGCGGGATGAACCGCCTGCTTTTTTGTGTGCCATGGGATGTTACTCCTTCGCAGCAGCGGCCTTGACGGCGCGCTTGGGTTTCGCAGGGGCTTCCACAGCAGCCGGGGCCGCCTCGGAATTGTGAGCAGCGCGGCGCGCATGTGCCGTGCCGGTTGCGGCCATGACGCCGGTCTTGTCGCCACCCGACGCCAGAACGTCGGTCACCCGGACCAGCGTCAGTTGCTGACGGTGACCCTTGGTGCGCTGCGAGCTGTGCTTGCGGCGGCGCTTGACGAAATGGATCGTCTTTTCGCCCTTGATCTGGTCAATGACTTCGGCCTGAACCGCAGCACCGGCCACCAGGGGGGCGCCTACAGTCAGCGTCTCGCCGCCAACCATCAGAATCTCGTTGAACTGGATCTTGTCACCAGCAATGGCCGCCAGCTTTTCAACGCGCAGAACGTCACCCGCCTGCACCTTGTACTGCTTGCCGCCGGTCTTGAGGACCGCGAACATGGTCTTTCCTTTTCTCTTGCTCCGCGTCCTTGGGCCCCTTTCGGAATTTGTGGGTTGCCCCGCCGGTGGACTGCGCGCCCGATCGGGCGTCATGAATACCAAAACCCGGCAAGCCTCGCAGCCGTCCGGGATGGCGCATATGGACCGGATCGGGCTTTGCTGTCAAGTCACAGTGAAGAAGCTTTTTTACCTTGCACAAACGCCGCCTAACGGCTAATTCCGCCTCGCGATCCCTACCGCGGAGAGGTGGCAGAGTGGTCGAATGCGGCGGTCTCGAAAACCGTTGTCGGTTTGCGCCGACCCAGGGTTCGAATCCCTGTCTCTCCGCCACTCAACATGTATCCTATTGATTTACAAGACTTTTTATACGCCAAGTTCTGTTACCCACATCGATCCCATCATCTTGAAAACGCTCGAGTGCCGCCGAATGCGGTCAGATAGCGGTCTCACCCCAGTAAGAAGCGCTTCTTGACATGCGGTCTCCCGATGGCGGGATGGCAACTGTCGCGATCAGGCTGAGCGCCATAGGCCGGCCCATCCTCGGGACGGGAGCATGATCATGCTTGCGTTGGGGAGCCTCGCCCCGCCGACGGTGCTGCTAGCAAGTCTCCTCTTCCCTCAAGTCGACTTCCCGCAAGTCGACACATTTCCGAATAATGCGAACACACTGCACTTGGGGCTTGCCTTATTGTATCTATTACTGTTATATAGTAATATGAACAGTAAAGGAACCTCGACATGGCAAACCCAAATGCGGAAGCTCAGCGTCGCTGGCGCGAACGCCAGAAACAGAAACGCCTTGATGCCCTCAAGCAGGGCGACGCCCGTCAGGACGCGAGCCCATTCTTCAAGCCGTTCTTCGAAGCCTTTGAAGACGACGGAAATGCCCAGAACGTTGAGATCAGTCTCGACTGCGCGGGCATCGAGCCGGTGTCATTTCAGGACGACAGCGGGCCAAAGTCGTTCACTGGCCAGATCGAGCAAATGGCCACCGACAGCGGTGAAGAAGCTTACCGGGGCGCTCACAACTCTCTCGGCCGTGCCGAAGTCATGGTGGGGTGCCTTATCGACGCTGCTGCCGAACTTGCCAGCATCATCAACGCCTACAAGCGAAAGGAGATCAGACAGCGAATAGCTGAAATCGAACAAGCGGACTTCTCGGATCCGGTCGCACGCAAGGCGGCATTGGCCCAGATGGTGCGGCTGAACAGGCTCATGGATCAACTCGACAAGCAGGTTCGATGGACCTTCAAGCAGTGGAAGATCGACGAGAACTGACTACTGGAAACTGCCTGCCGAACGGGGGCAACCGTTCGGCAGGCGACACGACCTCACCCCAAACATCGAAATCAAGGAAGAAATCGTGAATATTGATAGCACATCTGCCGCCCCTGCGGCAACGACCAGCATGGCCGGGCCCTATCTCAACGTAAGCCGGGTCGCCGAGCGGTATGGTGTATCGACCGATACAGTCTGGCGCTGGTCGCGCAATGGCGACATGCCGAAGCCGTTCAAACTCAGCTCCGGCTCGACGCGCTGGCGCCTGAGCGACCTCATCGACCATGAAGCCCAGTTCTCGGTGGGCTTCATCGTCGTTGTGCCCTTCCCAATTTAAATTGCCGCGGAGTGATGACCATGAACATGCATCCCAACTCAACCGCTCCGGCTGATGATCAGCTCCAGGATCTCGATCTGTCGCGCAGCGGTCACAACGCGCCCGAGGTTGTTGAACTCGACTGCGCAACCGCCACCATCTTCGGTGAGATCGACGGTGGCGGTGAACCTTGCTCTGAGGAAAGTTTGGCTGCGGCCGAAATTCTCCTTGAGGATGATACGGATCCTTTAGACCTGGTTGCGACTGAGTGGGTCAACAGAAACGCCGATCTCCGGCATCTGTCGTCCGCCGAACAAAATGTGATTGATGAAATCGACCAGCTTGCCGCTGAGCCTTCGCAAGGGATCAATCTGCCGTTGAGCGATGTCGAGTCGATTGATGCTGCCAAGGTCCCGGAGATGTCAGCCGCCGTCGCCGAGGTGCCGCAAAGCACCCTGGCTGTCACCTCGCCCTCGCAGCAAACATTGATCACGGGTCTGCCTGAAGGGTTCTCGCTCCGCGCTGACGGCGTGTATGTGGTCGGCTCCACGGATAAAGCGGATGAGGAAGTCGAGGAAGAATTCCTCTGCTCGCCCCTGCGTGTCATCGATCTTTTTCGGGAACGGGACGGTTCGGGCTGGGGTCGCCGCATCGTCATCACCAATCCAGAGGGGCGGGACACCACGATCACGGTGTTGAACGAAGTGCTCGAAGCGAAGGGAAGAAGTGTGCTGTCGCAACTCGTCGGTCTTGGTCTGCGCTTTGGCAGGGTGAAAAAGGCGCGTGAAACCGTTCTCGATCTGTTGATGACGTGGAACCCGGACAAGCTGATGCTGTCGACCAACCGGCAGGGCTGGGCCGATGAGGCGTGCGAGGCTTTTGTGCTCGGTGGCGGCCGTCTTATCGGAGATCCTGATGTCGTCTCGGTCAACGGCGACTTTTCGACAGTTGCCGAGGCGATCCAGGCGCACGGCACGCTCGAAGATTGGAAGGCGAACGTCGCGGCGCTTTGCGTCGGTAACCCCCTGATGACGACCGCCATGTCACTGGCTTTCGTTGGGCCGCTCCTGGAACTGCTTGGTCGCGACGGTGGGGGTCTCCACCTGCGCGGCCAGTCCTCTCGCGGCAAGACCACGCTGCAACGGTCGGCTGCATCGGTCTGGGGCATGCCTACGATGTTGCAAAGCTGGCGGACAACTGACAACGCGCTCGAAGCCACGGCGGCAGGAGCAAACAGCATGCTGCTTGTTCTTGACGAATTGGGAGTGGTCTTGTCGCGGTTTGGTGCCGCTCCTTTGATAGCGTAATGTGCAGCAAAGGAGATGGACGATGGGCACAGCCATGACGGATGAATTTCGCAAGGATGCGGTGCGGATCGCGCTGCCCGGCGGGCTTTCACGCAAACAG
>JANMCI010000459.1:0-9283 GCA_031361245.1 Rhodobacterales bacterium | reverse complement strand
AAACAGTAACCGCGGATGACCAGTTCGGCCACAGCAAGGTTGATCGGCCAGCAAACGGCGAGAAGCCGATCCATGGCCGCCGGGGAAAACGGTCCATGGATCAGCAGGGCTGCGACGATGCTATCGCCCTGCTGCGCGAGATCGCCGATCTCGAACGCGACGACGATGGTACATGGCGACAGCCCGCCCATTCGGTACGACAGCGTTCCGGCGACCGCAGACCAGGCTTTGAAAGAAAAACGCGTGATAAGCAGGCAAAATCAGGCGAATGCCATCGGACCGAACGCCACTTGAGGAATATCGGTTGAGGTCAGTTTTTCGACTTCGGCTCAAAAGTGATGCTTTGACCAGAACAAAAAGGATATCACATGAAATGGTACGATCTTATCGCTCCTGTCTATGATGGGGCTGTCCGCAGTCTGTACCTTCCCTATCGGCGGAAGGCCGTCCAGTCGCTCCGTATTCAACCGGGCCTTACTGTCCTGGACCTCGGATGTGGCTCGGGATTGAACTTCGAGTTGATCATGGAAGGCATTGGCCCGCAGGGCATACTGATCGGGGTCGATTTCTCGGCGAAAATGCTTGAGCGCGCTCAGAAGCTGGTCGATCTTCATGCGTGGAAGAATGTTCACCTCATGCAAGAAGACGCGCGCGACCTTGATCTTGCCCGTCTGGTCCGACTTGTCGGCCCCAGTGTTCATATCGACCGCGTTCTTTGCACGCTTGGACTGTCGGTTTTTCCCGCCTGGCAGGATGTGTTCAAGAGATCCTATGAACTTCTGGCAAGCGGCGGTCGATATTGTGTGATGGATCTTTTCAATCAGAACGACACGTTTCAAACCCGGCTCATCAATTTTCTGGCCAAGTCCGAGATTTCCCGGCAAGTATGGGGGCCCTTGCAGGAAAGATGTGAAGACTACACCGAAGAAAGACATCATTTGATGCATGGGAGCGAGGTTGTCGTCATTGCGTCAGGCAACAAGTCCGAGGGTAGCGATCGAATAAGTTGATGAGGTCATGCTACCGGGACATCATCCCTTGCCGGTACGGCAGCATAGTGGAAGCAAAAGGGAAGGGTTCGCTGCGGATTATCGCGAAATTCGGCGTAGGATCAGTGTCGGGCAGGGGGCTTCAAGCCACGGAAAACGCGAAGGACAGCGCAGTTCTGAGCGATTGTTCATGGTTTGTTCGCCACGACTCGTTACCTGAAGGTAGTAGGTCGAAGTCGTGCGTAGTTCCGGGGGGTCACAGCGAAATCCTGCGTAGCTATATCTGAAATGGCGGTTTCCGCACAACCACATGGAATTACGATACTTTTCGCTCCTGCTCGAACCATCTTACTTACAAAGGTTTTGATGTATCAACGAAAATGTTAGTTGCTTGGGCGCACACACCGGCGACCTTCAGGTTATTGCCCAAGACTCGAAATTGGTTGGCGGGGCGCGGTTGGCGTAGACGCGTCCAATTATCAAGGCAGAAGCGAACGACAACATGAACTGATGACTGTGACAGCTGGTCTTCCGGCTTGCTCGGACATGGCCGATTGGTCTTTGACCAGCCTTCAGGTTAACCTGATCAAGATCGGGGTCCGAGTGGTGCGCCACGCCCGCGCCACCACTTTCCAACTGGCCGAGGTTGCGGTCACCGGCGCGATGGTCCGGGCCATCCTTGCCGCCTTCCACCGTACGGGTGCCGCCGTCAAGCGCGTGATCTCGCATCTGGCGAAAAACGTTTCAAAGGGCTTGCGCAGAATTGAATTGTCCCACGATCCAGGACTCGAATGCCTTGATGGTCTTTTGTTGGGGGTGTTTGTGGCGATGCGCGAAGAAGAACCCATAGCCGTCCAGAGCCAAGGATGACACCTTCAGCAGCGCACCTTTAGCCAGTTCAGGCGCCACGAGGATATCACTGCAGATGGCGATGCCGTGGCCGGCAATGGCTGCTTCGATGCCGTGAAGGTCCTCCCGGAAACTCAGGGATGCGTGTTTGGCAAGGTCCGGAACATCCATCCCGCTAGCCCGTGCCACCCGGACCCATTCAAACCACATTGGCGGATTGAAAGACTCTTCGGGCCATTGCCCGTCTATCAGGGGAAACTGCAGCAAGTCTCGCGGCGAAAGCTCAATCGGGACAGGCCCGACGAGGGAGGGACTGGCGACCACGATATAGCTGTCGCGACCAACTTCAGAGCACACCAATCCCTTTGGAGCCGTGCGGGTGTAACGGATCGCGATATCGACCTGATCCGCTGCGAGGTCCAACAGTTGGTCTGTGCCCATGATGTCGAGACCGATATCGGGATGACTTATACGCCAAGACGGCATGCGCGGCACGATCCAGCGCGCGGCAAAGGCATTGGTCGCGGTGATCCTCAACCGCTGGTTGGAACGGCTGGAGACCGCGGCCAGCCCTGCGACAAAGTGGTCCAGTCCCTCGCTGATGGACGGCAGCAGACTGGCTCCGGCCGGAGTCAGCGACAGAGGGCGCGGGCGGCGCTGAAACAGTGGCTTGCCGCAAAACTCCTCCAGCAGGCGGACCTGGTGGCTGATTGCGGTCGGTGTCAGCGCCAGTTCCTTGGCGGCGTTCTGAAAGCTCATCAGCCGTGCTGCGGCTTCAAAGGCGCGAAGTGCGGTCAACGGGGGAAGCGTTCGCATCAGATCTTTCTGTCTTGATGAATGAAATTCACCCTAACATGAAAACATCGGTTTTGCATCACTTGGGATGCTGGCGCACATTGAGCGCAGGCGAACTTGCAAAGGTAACTGAACATGGATGGCTCTCTTGGGGAATTGCTGCCAGATTTGATCGGCCGTATTCAGGCGCTCGCATCCATTGTGGATCGGCACCGCGCTGAATTTGACAGCCTGCGCCGGCTGCCCGAGCCCGTGACAGATGCCATGGCTGCGGCGGACCTGTTCCGACTGTGGACCCCGCGCGCCTTGGGCGGCGCAGAGATCAGCCCGCAGGACCTGGTCGAGGTAATCGAGGCCGCCGCTGCCCTCGACGGCAGTTTTGGCTGGTGCCTGACGAACGCCAATACCATGGGACGGATCATAGCCTACCTGTCGCCGGAAGTTGCGCGCGACTGGGTTGCTGGGCCAGATTGCCAGATGGCAGGATCAACGGCCGCCCTGGGCAATGCACGCCGTGTCAAAGGCGGGTTCGAGGTCACGGGCCGCTGGCCCTTTGCAAGCGGCATTCCGTCAGCACGGCGCGTCATCGGCCTGTGTCAGATCGAGGGTGAGGGAGAGCCAGCAAATCCAGCGCTGATCTTCTGCCATTTCGCTGCAAACCAGGTTCAGATCATGGAAACATGGTTCGTTTCTGGCCTGAAGGGCACCGGCAGCAACGACTTTGCGGTGGATCGTCTGTTTGTGCCACTTGAGCACACCCATGGCTTCGTCGATGCGACTGCTTGCCATGACGGCCCGCTTTACCGCTTCCCGATCGTCCCGATGCTGACCCTCAGCGTGTCGATCGTGCCCTTGGGCATTGCAAAAGCCGCCGTTGATGCCTTCATCGCCCTCTCAGGTCGCACGACGGCTGGCACCTCGCTGCCGATGAGAGAGCGGGAGATGATCCAGACCGACCTCGCTCATGCTGAGGCGTTGCGCCGGTCCGGTAAGGCTTTGATCCTGTCGGCTTTGCAGGACCTGGAAGACGCACTGGTCATCGGAGGCCCACCCCTGATCGCGGCGCGCGCCTTCTTTCGCGTGGCATTGGCGCATTCGGCCGAGGCATCGCTGCGCGCGGTCGAGATATTGGCCACGGCCGCCGGGGCCTCCGCCATTTCAGAAAATGGTCGGTTGGAGCGCTGCCTGCGCGACATTCAGGCGGCCGTGAAACACGTGGCAATGTCTCCACATAATTTCACGGTTGGCGGTCAGATGATGCTGGGCTTCGACATGACCGGAAAACGATTTTGAGGCTGCAGGCCCGGAAGCCCTATACTGTTCCACAGTTGGCGGGATCAGCTGCCCGCGCCCTTGGCATCCCCATCGAACCGAGATTTCTCGGAAGACCAAAGGGGTTTGGGCGCCGCTGTTCGTGCTGACCGCCAATCAGCCATTCACGCAAACGCAGCGTCGCACGACGACCCGTTCGAAGACCATCGCAGCTCGCGTGAGGGCGCAACTGCTGGTGCTGCCTGATCCGGAAAAGTGTGTTGTCCACGGCGATATCTGGCCGCCCAATGTCATGATGGATGACGATCTTCGCGTGACCGGGTTGATCGACTTCAGCTCTACCACGCGGATCGGAGACACTCTGATGGACCTCGTCGGTGCCGCCCATTTCAACTGCGTCGGAAAAGGGCCGGTAGCGATCGAATGAGTTGATGAGGCCATGCTACCGGAACATCATCGCATGCCCGTGTGGAAGCACAGTGGAAGCAAGAGGGAGAGGTTCGTGGCGGTCCATTCCGAAATTCGGCGTAGGATCAGTGTCGGGCAGGGGGCTTCAAGCTACGGAAAATGCGAAATATAGCGCGGTTCTGAGGGATTGTTCATGGTTCGTTCGCCGCGACTCATAACCCGAAGGTAGAAGGTCGAAGTCGTGCGTAGTTCCGGGTGGTCACAGCGAAATCCTGCGTAGCTGTATCTGAAATTGCAGTTTCCGCACAACCACATGGAATTACACTGCTTTTCGCTCCTGCTCGAACCATCTTGCTTCCAAAGGTTTTGATGTCTCATCGAAAAGGTTAGTGGCTTGGGCGCACGCACCGGCGACCTTAAGGTTGTTCCTCAATACGCGAAATTGGTTAGTGGGGCGCGGTTGGTGCGAAGTCTCGTCCTTGTGCCAAGGTAGAAAGGCAGGACAACATGGACCTTCGACCGTGGCGGTTGATTAGGGCCACGTGAATGGCGGTCGGCTCATTGCGCTGTTGTGGACGTTAAGGGCGGGAAGCGGTCGTTGGCTGGGTGTTACTCCAACGCCGGCAAGGGACCGAAACCTGCCACTCGCTTATCCCGACGGACTGAACGCTAAATGGCAAAGCTATTGATTTCCAGATGCCACCTTTGTCGTGAACGCGTCTGAGGTTGCAATTGAACGCGCCTCAATACTGTTGGGTTGCGGAACCGCAGAACTGCGGCCCCGCACCCAATATTCACTCAGTCACTTTAGAGGCCTCATGCACCGCCCAGTTGGCGTCCGCCCGTTCGATGAGATCCGGGATGGTGTCAAACTCAGCGGCGGAGACGGGATCGTAGCTGATGTAGAGCTTGCCGTTGATCACGCGCCAGGCTTCCGGGTCGATATTGGTCGCCACTGTCGAGTCGTAAGCCATGCCGTCGGCGCAATGGCCGCCGTATTGCGGGGCGTAGGAGATCGGATTGGCGACAAAGAGATCGCGATTCTCGGCGCTGGCGAAATGCCATTCGGCGCCCAGCCAGTCGGCGGTGATGGCCGGATCGCCGACCATTGCCTTGCCGACCGTGAAATAGGCCACCGAGTCGTAGCCTTCGAGCGCCACATTGCCGAAATACCCGGTATCAATGTCGCCTTCGCGCATGGTCTGGGCCGCAGCGGGCCCGCTGACAAGAAGGGCAAGGCCTGTGATCGACAGGATCAGTCTGCCCGATTTGACGATGTTTCCGTTCATGATGTTTCCTTCGGATTGAGGGTTGCGATCCGGCTCAGGAGCCCAGATCAACGCATTTCTTGAAGACCCAGGGACCGGCGATCGCTTCCGGCTGGCAGACATCGCCATGGTCGACCAGAACCTGGACCACGTCCCAGTTCTGCTTCCATCCGGCGAGTGTGCTGGCGGTATAGCCCTTGACATCGACAAGCGAGGCATCGATCCCGGCGTCGATCAGGCCCTCGACCACGGCGACGTGATTTTCCTCCGCCGCCGCGTGCAGCGGAGTGATATGCGCGAAATTGTTTTGATCGTTGACGTCAGCACCGCCGACCAGAAGCAGTTTCATCACCTCAAGGTTGCCGGTAAAGGCGGCCGCGTGCAGGGCGGTCATGCCCTTGTCGGTCCGCGCCATAACATCAGCGCCGTGCTGCGCCAGCACCGAGGCCACCTCGCCTTGTCCGGCAAGGGCCGCGACGACGATCGGGGTCTGGCCCAGTTCGTCCCGGATATTGACATCAACACCCGAGGCCAACGCCTGCTCCACCCCGGCGACGTCGCCGACGTTGATCAGGGCAAAGATATCGGGCGTCGCCACTTGCGCAATGGCCGGTTGCATGGCCGAACAGCCAAGCGTCGCGGCGGCGAGCAGCCAGGTGACCTTGCGTCCGCGCCCCGCTTTTCCTTCAATTCGTGTCATCTGCATTCTCCTTTGTTGAGCGTCCATTGCCGGTCAGAGCGGGCGCTTGGCCAGGATCACCTGGCGCTGAACCCGTCCTTGACCGGCATCGCCAGCTTGGGCTGGCACCGTCTTTCATTCGTCTGTCGCACCGTCATTTCATCGTTCTGGAACCGTCAATTCGGCAGAGGGGGATCTTATTTTGCACCAAACAGTCAAACGCGGGGCTGCGGTCAGCGCGAAACCGAGAAGAACTTGACCGCGTCAATCGACACATAGGCATATTTGAGATCGGGATGCGCCTTGTCCGAGCCATTCCGATAGACATACCCGCAGGTCGGATGGTTCAGCAGATAACCGTCGATGACCTGGCACAGGCGGTCGCCATCCATCTCGACCCGCCCGCTCAGCAGGCTGACGGTGCTTCGATAGGCAAAGACGCCGCTGGAATCGAAATACTGGATAAATTCGACGCCATTTTCCAACTTGCCCTTCCAGATCGTGCCGGCGACGACTGCGCGCAATTCGTCGGCATCAAGCCGGTCCTCCGGCTGGCGCTGATCGCCATAGGGCCATTGGGGTATCCCGGCCCGCCGCAGCCCTTCGATGAATTGGGCGGACTGTTCGGGCGTTCCGAAATTGTCGCGCACAACCCGATAGTAGCCGAGATTGGTGATCGGGAGCACCTTCTTCAGCTCTGCCACGGTCGCCTTCACATTGTCGGTCTGGCCGAGATAGGCATAGGCGGCGGCGAGATGTTCCAGCGCCAGCTCGCTGCGCGGCATGGTTTCGCGCACCGCATTGAGTTCGGTGATCGTTTCGGCATAGCGGCCCTGGGCAAAGGCCACGGTTGCCGATACGAGCCGCAGTTCGGTCGGCAAGGCCGGGTTCAGCCGCCGCGCAATCTCGACCTCGGCCTGTGCCCGGTCGAGGTCGCCCGCGATGTAAAGCACATTGGCAAGATTGGTATGCGCTTCGGCGTCGTTCGGTTGCAGACCTGTGGCCGTGCTGGCCGACGTGACAGCAACTTGATGTTCGCCCTCTACCGCCTGAATGACCGACAGAACCTCGTAGGCACGGGCATTCTCGGGATCGAGTTCCAGCGCCTTTCCGGCGGCGGCATAGGCCTCCTCCTTGGCCATCGCGCTCGACATGATCTCGCTGTAGTCGCGGCGCCAGATCGTCACCGTCAGCCGGGCGTATCCGGCATAAGCCTCAGCAAAATTGGGGTCAAGTTCGATGGCGCGCCGGTAGGCCACGAGGGAGCGCCTGAGACTGACGGGCTCCGTCATGCCGACATTCTCATACTCGGCCCGCAGAAAGAAGTCATGCGCCTCGAAATTGCCTGTTGGAATGCGGGTGATCGTCCGGCGTTCCTGTTCATTGAGTTCGATTTTCAGGGATGCGACGATGTGCTGAATAAGGTCGTCCTGCACATCGAAAAGGTCGGTTGCCTGCCTGTCGTACCGTTCTGCCCAGACGGCGAGCCCGGTCCCCGCCTCGACAAGCTGAGCCGTCACCCGGATCATCCCGCGCGAGCGGCGCACTGTGCCGCTGACGGCGTAATCGACGCCTAACCTCTCGGCCACCTCGGGCGCAGAGACCGCAGGATCCTGGATGGACCGACTGGTTTCGGGCGCAATGACGAACAGGGCAGATACTTTGGTCAGATCAGCGATGAGATCGTTCGTCAGTCCGGCGGCAAACTCGGCCTGCTGGTTGTCGATGCTGATATCCTCGAACGGCAGCACTACGAGCGATGGGCGTTCGTCCGAAACTGCCGGACGCATGGCGAGGGCTGTATCGGCACCGGTGGTCTGGAACAGGTAGAGGAGCAGCAGGGCAGCGACGGCGACAATACCCGTTGCGAGGAAAACCAGTCGGGAACCTGACAGCCGCCGATGATCGGGCGGGCTTGGAGCAATTGCGAGCGGAGCAACGGGGTTCGCCAAGCTGGTTAGAAGGGCAGTTTTTTGGGGCGTGGCAACGACCATAGACGACGCTCCGAGCGATTTTCGCAGCGCCTCCATCTCTTCTGAAGGTGCAACGTCCAGTTCGCGACGGAGAATGTCACGACATGCCTCGTACTGATCCCGGGCAAGTCCGAGGCGTCCCTGGTCGCGATGAAGCCGGATAATCGTCGCATGGACATCTTCCTGCAGCGGATCAAAGGACAGGGCGCGCAGCGCCACTTCGACCGCGCCGTCCAGATCGCCGGCCCCGGCGCGCAGCGCGGCAAGGTTTTTCAGACCGGACAGCGCCATTTCGCGGAGGCGCCGCCGCTCGAAAAGCAAGGGTTGATAGCCCTCGTTATCGTCCAGATCCAACTCTTCCAGAAAATCGCCGCGATAGAGTTGGATTGCCCGCTCCAGATCCTCTTTCGTGCCGCTGCGGATCTGGCGCTCGAACTCGACGGCATCCACCTCGACCACATCCGGATCAAGGCGGATCAGGCTCCGTTCGGCGACGATCGGCGGCGGCTCTCCGTCCCCGAAAGCCTTGCGCAAGCTCCACAGCGTTTGCCGCAGGCTTGCTAGCGCTTGCACCTCGGCCCGGTCCGGCCAGAGGAGTTCGGTCAGCCTTTTGCGATCATGAACCTGCCCGGGCGGCATGGCCAGCCTTGCCAGCAGAAGGACGGTCTTTATGCCGCTCAACTGATGACGCTCGCCAGAGGGCGACTGCGACTCGAAACTGCCCAAGAACCTGATAGAGACTGGTTTCATTAGCCAACGTCCGCGCACCCCAGACGGCGAGGTTTTCGATGCCGTGTGACGATTAGCCTAGCATGTTAATGCGAAATCCAAAATGATACAGCACCCACCCACCTTTGCAGTGCGTTGCGCTGCGCTTGGTTCTTGATCCACTTGCCGCAAAGGGCGGCCTGGTCTTGTCGCGGTTTGGTGCCGCTCCTTTGATAGCGTAATGTGCAGCAAAGGAGATGGACGATGGGCACAGCCATGACGGATGAATTTCGCAAGGATGCGGTGCGGATCGCGCTGCCCGGCGGGCTTTCACGCAAACAG
>JANMCI010000384.1:0-2724 GCA_031361245.1 Rhodobacterales bacterium | reverse complement strand
CAAAATCCCGGTTGGGACCTTGATGACGTCGCCGGTCTGGACAGCTGCAATCAGACCTTGTCGAGCGCGAGCTTGCCCGCACCATGGCTGAACAGCATCAACAGGCCGCCCGCTATGGCGAAGTTCTTGAGGAACATGGTCATCTGCATCTGATCGGCCGGCTGAAAGTGGTAAAGCAGGGCCGCCACCACGCAAAAGCCCGCGCCCAGCAGCGCCATGATCCGGGTCTGGTAGCCGACGACCAGGGCAAGGCCCAGCGCCACTTCGAAAATGATCGACGGCCAGGCGAGAAAGGCGGGCAGGCCGCCCGAGGTCAGATAACCGGTGAAGCCGGCGACGTCGCCAAGCTTGCCAAGGCCGGCCATCAGAAACAGGGCGCCCAGAAGCAGGCGGGCGACCGGCGGCGCGTATGCGGAGAATTTTTCCATCAGTGCATTCCTTTGAGACACCCGTGTCGGGCACACTGCGGTTCATACTCGGTGCGGGTCGGCAAGAAAACGCCGATGGCCGCAGAGCGCCTCTGCATCAGCGCACAGAAAGCGCGTTCCGCTGTGCGGCAACAAAGGCTGCCGGATCGCCGGTGGTGAAACCCAACTCTGCCGCCTTGTCGAAAAAGCCACGCGCCGGAAGGTCAGCGCCGCGTCCGTTGACCAGGGCGGCGCGGAGGGGGTGGCCAGAGGCTGCGTCCGCCTCCATCAGCGCCTCCAGCGCCGTAGTCAGCCGCGCGATGGAGGCCGGGCCGGTCAGGCCAATGGCGCGGGCAAGCTGCCCGTAGGTGGTGGTCTGGTTTTGCGCGGCCAGTTCTGCCAGCCGCGCCTCCAGACCCGCGATCATTCTTCGCCTTGCTCGGCCACACGGGCGACGGAGACGACCTCTTCGCTGCCGCCGGTGTTCAAGACCTTGACGCCGCCTGCGGACCGCGAGCGGAAGCTGATCTGATCCACCGGCACCCGGATCGACTGGCCGGTCGAGGTGGCGAGCATGATCTGGTCTGACTGCTCGACCGGGAAACTGGCGATCAGCCTGCCGCCCCGCATCGCCCCGTCGATCGCCTTGACCCCCATGCCGCCGCGACCGCGCACCGGATAGTCGTGGCTTGACGACAGCTTGCCGGTGCCCGACGTGGTGATGGTCAGGATCAGATCCTCGGCTGCCGACATTTCGGCATAGCGTTCAGGGCTCAGCTGACCTTCGGCCACGGCCTCTTCTTCGTCGTCAGCCTCGGCTTCATCCGGGGCGCCCGCCACAAGGCGGCGCTGTTTGAGGTAGAGCGCGCGCTCGGCCGGGTCGGCCTCGAAATGGCGGATCACCGCCATGCTGACAACCTTGTCACCGGCAGCCAGCCGGATGCCGCGCACGCCGGTCGATCCGCGCGATTTGAAGACGCGGATGTCGGTCGTCGAGAAGCGGATGGCGCGGCCAAGCGAGGTGACCAGCATGACGTCATCGGCATCGGTGCAGATCGCCGCGTTGACCAGGGTCACGCCCTCGGGCAGCTTCATCGCGATCTTGCCGTTGCGCATGACGTTGGTGAAGTCAGACAGGTCGTTCTGCCGCACATCGCCGTCACTGGTGGCAAACACGATCTGCAGGTCGTCCCAATGCTCTTCCGGCGCATCGACCGGCATCAGCGCGGCGATCGAGATGCCATTGGAGATCGGCAGGATATTGACCATGGCCTTGCCCTTGGCCGTGCGGCCAGCCAGCGGCAGCCGCCATGTCTTCAGTTTGTAGACCATGCCGTCGGTGGTAAAGAACAACAGGTTGGTATGGGTGTTGGCGACGAACAGGGTGGTGACGACGTCGTCCTCCTTCGTCGCCATCGAGGACAGGCCCTTGCCGCCTCGGTTCTGGGCGCGGAATTCGGCCAGGGGCGTGCGCTTGATGTAGCCTCCGCTCGTGATGGTCACGACCATATCCTCACGCTCGATAAGGTCTTCATCCTCCATGTCGCCCGACCAGTCGACAATCTCGGTCCGGCGCGGCACGGCAAAGGCGGCTTTGACCTCGCGCAACTCGTCCGAGATGATCGCCATGATGCGGTCGCGGCTGCCCAGGATCTCAAGGTAGTCCTTGATCTTGCTTGCCAATTCTTCCAGCTCGTCCGTGACCTCCTTGACGCCAAGGGCGGTCAGGCGCTGCAGGCGCAGATCCAGAATGGCGCGGGCTTGGGTTTCAGAGAGGTTGTAGGTGCCGTCGTCGTTGATCGGATGGCTCGGGTCGTCGATCAGCTTGATGTAGTCGACAATCTCGTGGGCGGGCCAGCGGCGGGTCATCAGCTTTTCGCGCGCCTCGGCGGCATCGTGCGAGGCGCGGATGGTGCGGACAACCTCATCGACGTTCGAGACGGCGACGGCCAGACCGCACAGGATATGACTGCGCTCGCGCGCGCGGCGCAACTCGTGCGCGGTGCGGCGGGCGACGACCTCCTCGCGGAAGGTGATGAAATGGGTGAGGAAATCGCGCAGCGTCAGCGTTTCGGGCCGGCCACCGTTCAGGGCCAGCATGTTGCAGGCAAAGCTGATCTGCATGGGCGAAAAGCGGTAAAGCTGGTTCAACACAACGTCGGCTGTGGCGTCGCGTTTCAGTTCGATGACGACGCGGACGCCGATCCGGTCGCTTTCGTCCTGCACATGGGCGATGCCTTCGATCTTCTTGTCGCGGACCTGTTCGGCGATGATCTCGATCATCCGGGCCTTGTTCACCTGATAGGGAACCTCGTCG
>JANMCI010000363.1:0-9475 GCA_031361245.1 Rhodobacterales bacterium | reverse complement strand
ACTGGCCGACTATATGGCCGAATGCCTTTTGCATCCCAGACACGGCTACTACACCACGCGCGACCCGCTCGGCAGTGCCGGAGATTTCACCACCGCGCCCGAGATCAGCCAGATGTTCGGCGAACTCGTCGGCCTTTGCCTTGCACAGGTCTGGCTGGATCAAGGGCAACCGGGGGCCATCGTGCTGGCCGAGCTTGGGCCGGGGCGTGGCACCCTGATGGCCGATGCCCTGCGCGCCACCCGGGCCGTGCCGGGGTTTCATGCGGCCCTTCGGCTTTGCCTCGTCGAGGCGTCGCCCGTCCTGCAGGCGCGGCAGGCGCAGGCACTGGCGGGTTACGAGGTCAACTGGGTCAGCGCGGTGCAGGATCTGCCGGAAGGGCCGCTTTACCTGATCGCCAATGAATTTTTCGACGCACTGCCGATTCGGCAGTTTCAACGCGCAGGCAACGGCTGGCGCGAGCGGATGGTGGGCTTGAGCGAAGGTGACAGACTGGGCTTTGGCCTTGGGCCGCAGATGCGGGTTGCCGCCCTGGAAGCCCGCCTTGCCGATCTGACCGAGGGCGAGATTGTCGAGTTCTGCCCGGCCGCCCGCGCGATCGTCGAGGCGATCTCGGCCCGCATTGCCCATGCCGGCGGGGCGGCGCTGGTCGTGGATTATGGTGGATGGGGTTCGCATGGGGATACGTTTCAGGCCCTGAAATCCAACGAATATGCCGATCCCTTTGCCGAACCGGGGCAAGCCGACCTGACGGCCCACGTTGATTTCGCGGCTCTGGCCCATGCGTCTGACCTCGCCCATCACTATTCAACTCAGGGCGACTTTCTGGGGCGGCTTGGCATCGACATGCGGGCTGCAAGGCTGTCGCAGGGATTACAGGGGACTGCCCTGCAATCTCATCTTGCGGCCAAGCGCCGGTTGACCGACGATGCCGAAATGGGAACCTTGTTCAAAGCATTGGTGCTTTACCCTGCCGCCTGTCTGCAACCTCCGGGATTTGCCTGATGCTGGAAATTTTGACCTCTGATGCGATTTCACTCACCCACGGATTTTTCACCCGCAAAGGCGGGGCTTCGTCGGGGATATTCGCGGGGCTCAATTGTGGGCCGGGGTCGTCGGATCAGTCGGACATCGTCACAATCAACCGGTGGCGCGTGGCAGAGGCGCTGCATCTGGAGCCCGAAGCCCTGATCAGCCTGAACCAGATTCATTCGACCGCCGTAGTTACCGTGACCGCTCCGCCCACCGAGAGGATTTCGGCGGACAGCATGGTTTCAAATGTGCCGGGTCTCGGCCTTTCGGTCCTGACGGCCGATTGCCAGCCGGTGCTTTTTGCCGACGCCAAAGCGCGCGTTATCGGGGCGGCACATGCCGGTTGGCGGGGTGCCCGGGACGGTGTGCTTGAAGCGACAGTCGACGCAATGGAGGCCCTTGGCGCCAAACGAGGAGACATCCACGCCGTGATCGGCCCCACGATCAGTCAAGTCGCTTATGAAGTGGGGCTGGAGTTTTTTGCGGGTTTCGTTGCCGACGACCCCGCGAACAGCCGGTTCTTCGTGCCGGGTCAGGGCGACAAACTGTGGTTCAACCTGCCGTCGTTCGGTTTGCACCGCCTGCGCAGGGCCGGGGTCGGGCGGGCCGAATGGACCGGACACTGCACCTATTCCGACCCGGAACGCTTTTACTCCTATCGCCGAACAACCCATGCTGGCGAGGCCGACTATGGCCGTTTGATCTCGGTCATTCGGCTATAGGACGTCGATTGTGTCCAAATCGAGAATAGTCAGGGCCCGATGCCGCAATGATTTCCCGCCTTGCCCGCACGGTTGCCGCAAATTGACATCAAATCTTATCTGAAGGCCGAGAAAGCTCGGCTGTCGAAAGGAATTGAACATGAAAAAGGAACGCCGCTGGCTCAAGTCGGTCCTGTCCGCCGCTGCGGAACCGCAAGTTGCCATGCCGTGGGCTCGTCAGTCCCGCCGCCGGCCTGCAAGCCTCAAGCCGCAGACAATCATCGCAAAATCCGGATCCGTTGCTGCGCGCTGACCAAAGCGCTGTCGCCAATCGCCGATCAAGGCTTGCGAGATCGCTGATTCGCGATGGGTGGGATTGTTGCCAAATGCAGAACAGCGCCACGACTGGTTTCATGCCATTTCGAAGCCTTCGGAAACCGCTGCCAAATCTAAGCATCTCGCCCGGTTCTCACAATCAGTTGATCCTCGCGTTGACGCGTTGGGCGACCCTAGTCGCCCGTTTTGCCAGGGTTTTGCCAGACAAGATTACGGGAAACAGATCGGCTGCGCAGGAGCAACGGGTTTGCAGGTCAAGAACAGGCGGTCCCGGTGCGTCCTTCGCAGCATCCCAGGGCCGCCTTTTTCTTGGGTTTGTCTGCTGTGCATCCATCATCGGACTTTCATTTGATCAAATTCGACGGCATAAGATCGGTTGCCATCTGCGGCCCGGACCGAGGTTGTTAAATGAATAGCCAGATCATTGCCGGCATCGACCGGCCAAGGCTTGAAGCTTTCGCTGCACGTGAGGGGCGCCGATTTGCGGCAACGCGGCCAAAGTCGAGAGCGGCGCTGGATCTTGGGTCCGCGAACTTTCTGGACGGTGTGCCGTTGCACTGGATGAAGGACTGGCCCATGCCGCATCTGCCCCTGGTCGCCAAGGCCAAGGGTGCCCGGATTGAGGATATCGACGGCTACGCAATCGACGATTTCTGTCTGGGTGACACGGGTTCCATGTTCGGCCATTCGCCCGGTCCGGTCGCCAGAGCGATTGTCCGGCAGGCGAGGCGGGGCCTGACCTACATGCTTCCGACCGAGGACGCGCTGGAGGCGGGGCGGCTTTTGTCCGAGCGTTTCGGGCCGTTCCGCTGGCAGATCGCGACCACTGCGACGGATGCCAATCGCTTTGCCCTTCGGGTGGCCCGGGCGGTCACCGGGCGTCCAAAGGTGTTGGTGTTCAACGGCTGCTACCATGGCACGGTGGACGAGACCTTTGTGACATTGAAAGACGGCGCCACGGTCAATCGACCTGGCCTGCTGGGCCAATTCGCCGACCTGACGCAAGGCGCCGTCTGCTGTGAGTTCAACGATCTGGCCGGTGTTGAAGCAGCCCTTGCCACTGGTGACGTCGCTGCAATCCTGACCGAGCCGGTCATGACCAATTCCTGCATGGTCTTGCCGGACGAGGGCTTCCATACCGGCCTTCGCGAACTGGCGAGCCGGTATGGTGCCCTGTTGATCATCGACGAGACGCACACGATCTCGACCGGGCTTGGCGGCTATGGCCGCGTTCACGGGCTTCGGCCCGATCTTCTGGTTGTAGGGAAATGCGTGGCGGGTGGCATGCCCACAGCGGTCTGGGGGCTTAGCCGCGCCGTTGCAGGCCGATATGCCGAGGTCAATGCAAATCGCCCGTCAGGTCATTCCGGCATGGGGACCACGCTGTCGGCCAATCCCATGCAGTTCGTCTGCTTGCGTGCGACCCTGGCCGAGGTGATGACCGAAAGGAATTACGATCATATGGAAGTGCGGGCTGAACGGCTTGCCTCTGGCCTTGCCGCGTCCATCACCGCCAACGGCGCGCCATGGCATGTCGTCCGGGTGGGCGCGCGTGTGGAATTCATTTGCGCACCCGGTCCCTTGAAGAACGGCGCCGACGCTGCTTTGGCCCATGTGCACGAAGTCGAGGCGGCCGTGCATGTCGGCCTTTTGAACCGGGGGTGCCTGATTGCCCCGTTCCACAACATGATGCTGCTCAGCCCCGCCACCAGCAAGAAACAAGTGGACCGGCTGATTGCGGCCTTTGACGAAGTCCTGACCGAACTGTTCGCCTGACCTGCCCTTGGAGCTATGCCTTTCATGACCCAGACCAGCCCCTCCGGTTCCTCCGTCGCCGAGGCCGAAGCGTTTCTCGCCGTCCATCCCGAGATCGAGGCCTTCGACATCGTCTTGCACGATTCGAATGGAATTGGCCGGGGGAAGATCATCCGTCGGCATGAGTTATTGTCCATTTACAAGAATGGACGCCATTTGCCGGTGTCGATCCTGGGTCTGGACATCTGCGGCGAGGATGTCCACGAAACCGGGCTCGTCTGGGATCAGGGCGACGGCGATCGTCGCAGCTGGCCCATTCCCGGCACGCTCACGGCTTTGCCTGGCACCAAACCGGCGCGCGGCGAAGTTCTGTTGAGCGTCTATGAACTGGACGGCCGCCCGATGACGTCAGACCCGCGCCATGCCCTGCAGCGTCAGGTCGACGCCCTTGCCGCTGAGGGTCTGATCCCGTCGGGTGCGTTTGAGCTGGAGTTCTTCCTTCTGGAAAACCAGCTGGGGCCGGATGGCAAGATGGTGCCGGCGCGCGATGTGCTGGATGGCCGGGCCAACCGCAAGACCGATGTTTATTCGGTTGATCAGTTGCACGGCATGCTGCCCTTGTTCAACGACATTTACGCCGGGGCCCGTGCAGCGGGTATTCAGGCGGAAACGCTCATTTCCGAGTTTGCTCCGGGCCAGTACGAACTGACGCTGCACTATCGCGACAACGTTCTTCAGGCGGCAGACGATCTGTTTCGACTGAAGCGTCTGGTGCGCATGCACGCGCGACTGCATGGCGTTACCGCCTGCTTCATGGCCAAGCCGAATGAGGATTATGCCGGTTCTGGCATGCACTTCCACGTCTCCATGATGGACCGGGCGGGCAACAATATCTTTGTCGAAAAGGTCGAGGGCCAGTACAACGACGCCATTCTGCATGCCATTGGCGGGCTGCGGGAGACGATGGGCGAGAGCATGCTGGTTTTTGCCCCTCATGCCAATTCATGGCGGCGCTTTGTCGGTCAGTCCTATGCCCCGGTCAGCCCGAACTGGGGGGTCAACAACCGCTCGGTTGCCTTGCGCATTCCCGCAGGCGACATAAGGGCACGGCGCATCGAGCATCGGCCTGCGGGCGTCGATGCCAACCCGTATCTGGTTGCCGCGACCGTGCTGGCCGGCATCCGCCATGGCTGGGTCGATCGCATCGACCCGGGCCCAGAAACCACCGGCAATGGCTATGCCGACGCGCCGGACGCTCCGCCAATTCCCGTTGACTGGCGCACGGCGCTTGAAGCTGCCAAGGGTTCAGCCTTTCTGAAGGACGCGCTGGGGGAAGAGATGCACCGCACCTTTACGGCAGTCATCGGCGCTGAGTATCTCCGGGTGATGCGGACCGTACCGAATGTGGATTTCGATCTGTACCTTCATACGGTGTAGGGCGGTTCAGGTTTTGACGGAAACAACCGCACCGGAAAACGCGTTAGAGTGAAACGAGAGACAGCGATTGCGGGGTTCCATTGAAACCTGAACCGCTTTAGGCGCCGGCGCCCGGTGCCCGCTGCCATCGGCACCGATCAGCGCACACCACCGTTCTGTGGGAGATGGCTTTCGCAATCAATGCGGGAATATCCGGGTGCAGTCCCAGCGGCCGCAGGATCCGTCCTTGAAATCCGGCGGTCTGCAGGGCCGCGGGAATATCGTCGCGCACATGACCGCCTTCGGTGGCAAAGAACGGCAGACAGATCGCGCGCGGGCCGTGGCCGGTGACCTGGGACAATTGCGGGGACTGGTCGATAAAGGCTGCCTCGGTCCGGCAGCCGGTTGATCTGGCAATCAAGTCAACGACATGCGCGGCGACATCGGCCGGTACTGTGCTTTTGAAGGATCCATGTGCCGCCAGAAGCACGGTTTCGGGCGCTTCGGCCCGGACGATCTGCACCGCAAGGGAATGAAGGTCAGGGTCGCATCCCAATGGCTCGAGCACCTGCCAATGCGGCGCATCGGAGGCCGCGAGACGGGCCGGAAGCTGAACTCGCGTGAACCAGCCGCCTGCCATGAAAAGGGGATAGGCGCGTCCCTCGGGGCCAAGATCCGCCACGGCACGCGACAATGCGCCCGGCGAGGCAAGGGTGGCGGAACCGATGCGCCAGTTGGGCAGCAGGGTGGCCACCTTTGCAGCCAACCGCGCGAGTTCGGCCTCGGCGGGGTCCGGGTCGGAAGGTTGGCCGTGGGCGACGATCAGGGCGGCTTGGGTCATGGGGAATCGCCATAAAGGCCGGGCAGGGCGGCGTCGGTCAAGGCGGTACGGCAGTGGTCGACAAAGGCCGCCACCGTGCGCCGGCGGTCATCCGAGCGGGGCAGCAGCAGGCCGATCTGCATCGGACGAACATCACCGTGCAGGGGCACAAACACCAGCTTGCGCCCGTCCGGCGCGCGGTCCGAGCCCAGACGGATATTGGCGATGGAATAGCCGAATCCATTGGCCACCATGGCCCGCATCACCCCCATGTCCCTTGTCCGCTCCGCGATGACCGGGATCAAGCTGTCCTTGGCAAAGAAAGACAGGAAGTAGGCGGCGCTGAAGGGCAAGTCCAAAAGGACCATCGGATGCGGCGCGAGGTCCGACGGGGTGACCGAGGCGCGATCTGCCAAGACGTGGCCCTGCGGCAGAAGGGCATAAGGTGGCAGTGGGACCAGTGGCATGAACTCCAGATCTGATGGAATTTCAAGGTCATAGGTCAAGGCGACATCCAGCCGGCCCGCCCTCAGACCGGCGAAAAGTTCGGCTTGGTGGCCTTCATGCTGGTGAAAGCTGGCGTCCGGGTATTGGTCGGCGAACCCGCGGCGCAATTGCGGCAGCAGAACCTGCGCAAAGGTCAGAAGGCAGCCGACGGTCAGCGGTCCGGCAACGCGACCGGCGATCTCCGCGGCGCGGTCGGTCAGTAGGCCGGCCATGGCCAGAACCTCGCGCGCGGTCGCCGTGAATTGACGGCCGCCTTCGGTCAACGACAGACCATGCGCATGGCGACGGATGAAAAGCTGCAAGCCGAACGTCGCCTCCAGCTGACCGATGGCGGCCGAGATCGACGGAGAGGAGACATTCACCCGCGCGGCCGCAAGCGCAACCGAGCCGCAGTCCGCCACCGCAATCAGGTATTCCAGTTGGCGAAGGGTGAAGCGCAGGGTCATAGGCCGCCTTTCGGTTGGCGTAAGGCTAACGTCAAGGGCGGGGCCGGGGAAGGGGTCAGCGATCGCCGGGAACGCCATATTTGGGGGCTTCTCGCGGGTCGCGGGCGCGTTGGATATAGGCTTGCATCTGCGGCGAATAGACCTGCCAAGACCGCGCGACGGCTGCAATCGGGTCGCCGTCGTCGGTCCAGTCGCAGCGCAAGTCTGCGACGGGCCAGCTTTCAGCGTCCACCATCAAGAGACCGGCCGAATGAACAGGACCAGCCTCGCCTCCGGCATCGCGTCCGGCGCAGAGCGCGGCTACCAGGCGGTCACCAAGATCGCCTGACGTGCCAAACCCGGCAATCATCGCAGCGGGAATGTCCTTGTTGGCCAGCATGTTGCCGCCTGCCACCACGCCTACGCCCTGTGCCACGCCCCAGACCCCAAGAATGCGGGAACCTGAATGGGCGGCAACGCGGCCCCGGGCGTCAACTGCCATCAACTGCCGGTAGTCGATGTAGGGCGTCTCGGCAACCATTTGCGCCATTGCCTCGGTCGCCCCCAAACCACCCGCCATCAGATCCAGAAGGCGCGGTCCGAGGGATGGATCGGTGATGTTCTGAGTGGCGACCGCGCCGACTGCTGCCCGCGCGTGGGCGCAGCGCGCAGCGACGGCGGGTGAGGAGGAGGAGATCACCATGCCGAAGCGGCGGGTTCCCGGGCAGCGCGCTAGGAGAGAGAATGTCATGACAGAGCCTTTGGCTGTCCCAAGGGGCGAAAACCCGTGGTTTGCGTTTCAATCCGGGATCACCGCAGTCGCATCAATTTCCACCAGCCATTCCGGGCGCGCCAGTGCCGTGACCACCACGCCGGTCGACACGGGGTGAACGCCTTTGATGTACTCGCCCATCGTGCGGTAGACGGCTTCGCGGTGGCGGACGTCCGTCAGATATACCACGACCTTGCAAAGATGCTCCATGTTGCCGCCGCATTCCTCGATCAGCTGCCTGATGTTTTGCATGACCTTGTGGGTCTGTTCCACCGGGTCATGGCTGTCGATGTTCCTTGAGGTCTCGATTTCTTGGGGGCACTGGCCGCGCAGGAAGATCGTGGTGCCACGGGCAACCACCGCTTGGGCAAGGTCATTGTCCAGTTTCTGCTCGGGGTAGGTGTCCTTGGTGTTGAATTTGCGATGGCGGGTGTGAGCCATGGGATGTCCTTCATTCTGCGGCTTTTCCGGTGGTGCGATAGGCCAGATAGCTGCGCTGCTTTGCGATGTGATCGGCCACGAATTTGGCGTCATGCCAGACCCCCCAGATGAAGGACGAGCCTCGGCGCGATTGGTAGGGCAGGCCCAGAAAGTAGATGCCCGGCTCGCTCGAGACACCGCGCTGATGTCTTGGTCTGCCGTCCTCGGTCAGGGCATCCACTTTCAACCAGCTGAAATCGTTGGAGTAACCTGTGGCCCAGAGTATCGTGGAAATCTTTGCCTTGGCCAGATCAAGTGACAGGATCGGGTCCGTCATGCAGCTTGGGTCAGGTCCGATCACGCGCGCCGAAGGATCTTCAGGAAGGCTCAGGCCGTTTCGGACGAGGTAATGGTCGGCCTCGTCAAGGACCGAGAGGTAATTGGCGTCGCCGCGCTGGATGTTCGTGGCCAGGTCGGAGGCAAAAGTCATTGCTCCGTCTACATAGCCGACCGTTCGCCCGACCAGCACCATGCCTTGCGCGGCCAGATTGCGAAAATCAATGGTGTGGCCGCCGTTCGCCCCACTGACGGCAATGGTGGTGTGTTCGGCACCGGGCGTGGCTTCGGTGTCCCATTTGTTCAGCACCCCCAGCCACCAGACGAAATCGCGGCCACGATAGGCGCGCGGCGGACGGTCGTGGGGGCCGACCGAAAGATAGACTCTGCGGCCTGCCTTCAGCAATTCCTCCGCAATCTGAACGCCCGACGAACCCGCTCCCACCACCAGGACGGCGCCTTCGCGCAATTGGCCAGGGTTGCGATAGCTGTTGGAATGCAATTGGGTCAGACCCGACGTAACGGGCACCAAGGGCGGGATGACGGGGCTCTGAAAGGCTCCGGTCGCGGAAATCACATAGCTCGCTTCGATCGGGCCTTGCGAGGTTTCCACCCGAAATCCTGCCGCGCCCTCCTTGCGGGTGACGCTCACCACCTCGACCCCAATTCTGACGGGGGCCGCGATTCTTGCTGCATAGTCAACGAAGTAATCGGCCACCGCTTCCTTGGGGACGAACGCGTCGGGGTCGCCCTGAAATTCCAAACCGGGAAAGCGGTCATGCCAGGCCGGACCATTGGCCACCAGCGAATCCCACCGCTCCGACCGCCAGCGTTCGGCAATGCGGTGCCGTTCCAGTACCAGATGGGGCACGCCTTGTACTGTAAGGTGCGCGCTTATGGCCAAGCCGGCCTGACCGCCACCAATAACAAGGGTGTCGATTGCGTCTGGTGTCATCG
>JANMCI010000350.1:0-7721 GCA_031361245.1 Rhodobacterales bacterium | reverse complement strand
GTCGCGGGCATGACCATCGTCGGCGCTGACTTCCGGGATGGTATCCTGTTTGTCCCCGAAGTGCTGTTGGCCGCCAACGCGATGAAGGGTGGCATGGCCATTCTGAAGCCGCTGCTCATCGCCACCGGGGCGCCGCGCATGGGCAAGATGGTTATCGGAACGGTCAAGGGCGACATCCACGACATCGGCAAGAACCTTGTCGGCATGATGATGGAAGGTGCGGGCTTTGAGGTGAAGGACCTTGGCATCAACAATTCGGTCGAGAAATATCTCGACGCGCTGGAAAGCGAAAAGCCCGACATCCTGGGCATGTCGGCCCTTCTGACGACCACGATGCCCTATATGAAAGTCGTGATCGACACGTTGAAGGAAAAGGGCATGCGGGATGATTACATTGTCCTGGTCGGGGGGGCGCCGCTGAACGAAGAGTTTGGTCGTGCAATCGGGGCCGACGCCTACTGCCGCGATGCCGCTGTTGCGGTGGAAACGGCAAAGGCCCTGGTCGCGCGCAAACACAATCAACCCAATGGCTGATCTTGCCCGTGGCAAGGTAGGGGGCCCCGGACAGACGTCCGGGGCCTTTTGCTTTGACCTTGGAAATTCCGCGATGAACCTCCATCTTGGCGGAAAGGAGACAGCCATGCCGGTACAAACATATCTGATCGTGATAATCAGCGTGCTGACAGTTGCCGCAGCTTCGGTAGCGCTGCTCTGGTCCTTTGGGGTCAACGTCATCTGGCTGGGGTTTGTAGCGCTTTTGGCGTCATTGATGGTCCGGAAACTGAAATGGTGACCCTGGACGACAGCATTCTGAGCGAAACCGGCCTTGAGCCGGAACACGGCGGACGCATTCTGCTCATCGCCTGTGGCGCGCTTGCCCACGAAGTATTGGCGTTAAAGCGCCTGAACGGGTGGAGCCATATGGACCTGCAATGTCTGCCCGCGAACCTGCACCTGTATCCTGACAAGATCACGGCGGCAGTGGAACGCGCGGTGGCAGATCACAGCGGCAGGTATCACACGATCTTCATCCTGTATGCCGATTGTGGAACGGGTGGCCTTTTGTTTGAAAAGTGCAAGGAACTGGGCGTCGAGATGCTGTCTGGCCCGCATTGCTATTCGTTTTTTGAAGGCAATGACATCTTCCTAGCGCGGTCGGATACAGAGTTCACCGCCTTCTACCTGACCGATTTCCTGGTTCGCCAGTTCGACGCATTTGTCTGGCGGCCGATGGGTCTGGACCGGCATCCCGAACTTAGGGACATGTATTTCGGCAACTACACAAAACTCGTCTATCAGGCCCAAACCGACGATCCGGCCCTCGACAAGAAGGCACTGGACTGTGCACGGCGGCTGGGCCTGGCGTATGAGCGGCGCTTTACCGGATATGGCGATCTCGCGGTGGAATTGGCAGAAGTTGCCAAGACATGACGCCGGAGGAATTCCCGAAGCTCTTTGCCGCGGCCTTTGCCTCACAGGACGGCTCTGCGCTCCTGCAAATGCTGGCCGACGATGCCGAGGTGGTTACCCTGACTGGTGCCTTGGCGGAAGATCAAACCGAAGCGAAGCAGATCTTTGAACAAGAGTTTGCCGGGACTTTCGCCAAGGTCAGACTGGTTTCGGGGAAGACCCGCCTGCGCCCCTTGGGACCGGGAGGGGCCGTGGTGCATCAGCGCTATGTGGTGATCGGGGCGCAGAGTGCTGAAGGGCAGGAGTTGCCCCGTTTTGGAGCCGTGCTGACTGCCGTACTGCTGGCTCGCGCCGACGGGTGGCGCGCCGTCAGCCTGACGTTTTCAGCCCAAGCCTAGCAGCGCCCGCGCGGCTTGCCGGGCCGCATCGGTCACGGTGTCGCCCGCCAGCATGCGGGCGATCTCCTCGATCCGGTCATCCGAATCAAGGGCGGCTACCGTCGACAGGGTCTGATCCCGTTCGACCCGCTTTTCCACCCGCCAATGGTGCGCGCCGAGGGCGGCCACTTGAGGGCTGTGGGTGACAACCAGCACCTGACCCGCTTGCGACAGAAGCTTGAGCCGTCGGCCGACCGCGTCGGCTGTGGCACCGCCGACGCCGCGATCAATCTCGTCAAAGATCATCGTCAGACCCGGCGTGGCCCCGGTCAGACACACTTTCAGGGCCAACAGGAACCGGCTGAGCTCACCACCCGATGCAATCTTGTTGAGCGGACCGGCAGGCGCCCCCGGATTGGTGGCCACGGTGAATGTCACAACGTCGCTGCCATCGGGTCCGGCGTCACCGGCCGTGACTTCGGTCGAAAAGACCGCCCGTTCCATCTTCAGCGGAGCGAGCTCCTGCCCCATCGCCGTGTCGAGCCTCTGGGCGGCTGCCCTGCGACGCTCGGTAACACGCGCAGACTGGCGATCATATTCAGCTTCTGCGTCGTCAACCGCTTTTGCCAAGGACTTCAGTCCTTTGGTGCCCGAATCCAGCGCATCAAGCTTTGCCTGCATTGCGGCAAGATGATCACCTAGATCGTCCGGCAATACCGCGTGTTTGCGGGCCATGGCACGAATGGCGAAGAGCCGTTCTTCCAAAGCCTCGAGATCCGACGCATTGAAATCCAGCGCGTCCAATACGGCCTCCACGCCAGATTGCGCTTCGCCCAATTCGACAAGCACGCGACCCAGCGCCGAGATCGAGGCGTCCAACTGGCCCTCTGCCGTCGCTGCAGCCCCCTCCAGCCAGCGCTGCGCATCCAGAATGGCCGCTTCTGCCCCCTCGGTCAGCGCAGTATGGGCGCGGGCGATGTCGGACCGTATCCGGCCCGAGGTTTGCATCATCCTTCGCCGTGCATCCAGCGTCGCCTCCTCGCCGGGTTCTGGAGCGAGCTTGTCAAGTTCGGCCACGGCGTGACGCAGAAATTCCTCCTCGACCCGCGCCGCTGCAATGGCAGCTTGCGCCGCCGCGAGAGCCGCCCGCGCTGCTGACCGTTCACGCCAAGCCAGACGCAGGGGTTGCAGGTCGATCCCGGCGAAACTGTCCAGCAAAGAGCGATGGCCGCGGGGATTGAGCAGCCCACGGTCGTCGTGCTGTCCGTGCAGTTCCACCAAGGTATCCGACAAATCGCGCAGAACCTCACCCGACACGCGACGGTCGTTCACAAAGGCGGTCTTGCGCCCATCGGCATAATTGATGCGCCTCAGGATCAACTCGTCCTCAGCCTCCAGCCCTGCCTCGGCAAGGACACTGCGGGCGGCATGACCCGCAGGCAGATCAAACTCGGCGGTCACTTCGCCCTGAGCAGCACCTGAGCGAACCAGTTCCGCCCTGCCCCGCCAGCCAAGGACAAACCCCAAAGCATCCAGCAGAATCGATTTGCCCGCCCCGGTTTCACCGGTCAGCACATTCAGGCCCGGCTGGAAGCCCAGATCCAGCCGGTCAATGATCAGCACATCGCGGATGCTAAGCGTCCGGAGCATTGCCCTGCCCGAAAATCACAGCCATTCGCCCTTGATCATCTGACGATACACTGTGGCCAGCCAACTCGTGCCCTTGGCTTCGGGGGAAAGGCCACGGTCCTTCAAGAGGTTGAACGCATCCTGATAGAACGGGCTCGACTGGTAGTTGTGCCCCAGAATGGCCCCCGCCGTCTGCGCCTCTTCGTTCAGACCCAGACCCAGATAACATTCGACCAACCGCTCCAGTGCCTCGGCAGTATGGGTCGTCGTCTGGAAATCCTGCACCACGACGCGGAAACGGTTGATCGCCGCAGTATAGTGCCGCCCTTTGAGGTAATAGCGGCCGATTTCCATTTCCTTGGCTGCCAGATGGTCAAAGGCGAGGTCGAACTTCAAAATGGCCGATTTTGCATATTCGCTGTCGGGATATTGTTCGATAACCACCCGAAGCGCCTGCAGTGCCTGGAACGTCAGACCCTGATCGCGGCCGACTTCATCGATCTGATCATAATAGGAAAGTGCCATGAGGTATTGGGCATAGGCCGCGTCCTCGTCTCCGGGATAGAAATCCAGATAACGTTGGGCCGCAACCCGCGCCTCCTCGTAGTTCTTGGTCTTGTGCAGCGTGAAAGCCTGCATGATCAGGGCACGCTTGGCCCATTCCGTATAGGGATAAAGGCGTTCGGTTTCCTGAAAGTACAGCAGAGCGTCCTTCGGCTTCTTGTTGACCTCAAGCTCGAGCTCGCCGCGCTTGAAGATCTCTTCTGCCGTGTAATTCTCCAGTGGCAGTTGCTTGGCTTGGGGCGCGCAGGCGGCAAGGGACACCACCAGCAGCGCCATGACCGTTTTCAGCGCCGCGCCTGACTTTACGCCTGCCATATCCTGCTACCCTCAACCCCAGATCGGACCAGTCCGCCTTGGCGGACCATCGCGCTTTGGTTTGTCCTAGCACAGATGTTTGGCAGGCGCAAAACGGCTTTCAGCAGGAAAACGCGAGTTGATGAGGTATCAGGCAAAGGCCGGAAGATCGCGGGGCTGAACTCCGACGCCCGGCAGTTTGCCTCCGGCCAGAAAATCGCAATCATCCAGCATCATGGCGCCCGGAGTGGCAAAGAGTACGCGAAGCAGACGGTTGGTCAGCGCGTGACCGGCGCGAATGCCGGTATAGCGGGCCAACAGAGGCGCCCCCGCCAGCGACAGATCACCCAACGCATCCAGCATCTTGTGACGCACCGGCTCGTCCCGGTAGCGCAAGCCGCCGGGCGACAGGATTCTATCGCCTTCAAACACCACGGCGTTTTCCAGTGTCCCGCCCAACGCCAGTCCCTTGGCACGCATGGCGTCGACGTCGGAACTGCGGCAGAACGTCCGGCTGTCGGAAAGTTCCCGGACAAACGCGCCATTGGCCATGTTCAACCGGCGTGACTGCCGGCCAATTGCCCGGTCGGCAAACTCGATGCGGAAATCTATTTCCAGCATTTCGGCTGGTTCCAGGCGGGCCAGAGCCTCGCCGTCACGCACTTCCACGGTCTTGAGAACCCGAATGGCCAGACTGGCCGCAGCCTGAGGCTGGATGCCGCGCGCAAGGATCGCCGCGACAAACGGCGCTGAGGAGCCATCGAGGATCGGCACTTCCGGCCCGTCAATCTCGATCAGCGCGTTGTTGATCGCAAGTCCGGCCAGGGCGGCCATCAGATGCTCGATCGTCGAGACGGTGGCACCGGCGGTGTTGGCAATCAGAGTGCAAAGGCGGGAGGGCACAACAGCGTCCCAGCGGGCCGCTATCAGCGTGTCGCCAGAGGTCAGGTCAGTCCGGCGAAACCAGATCCCATAGTCAGCCGAAGCAGGACGCACAACCATGCGGACAGGAGCACCCGAGTGCAATCCATGACCAACGAAGGTCACCGCTGATTTGACAGTATTTTGCAACAGACCGCCTCATGTCTTCACGGGATTTTCCCCGCTTTTATGACGCTTTGGTACGTCCGGACGGTGTGATTAACAACTCACTCTTTGTGACGAAGTGTAACAGCGCCGGCCTCACCCTAACCCATTGCTTTACAGCGAAAAAAGCCCAGGCTCTGCCTGGGCTTTCTGCTCGGTGTAACGTATGTTTCAGTTGGCCTGACGGCGCAGGAAGGCCGGAATCTCGATCCGCTCCTGATCAGCCGAAAGTTCGGCCTCGTCGTCATAAGAGGTAACAGGTGGCTGTTGGCGCGCAACCGCCCCGCGGTCCGACACGGGTTCGGCATGTCCGCCAGCCATGCGGTTGATCAGACTGCCGATGCCAAAGCGCGGGCGTTCAGCCGGCTTGGCCGCGGGCTGCTGGCGGGCGGCAGATGGCGGCTGAGCAGGCGCGGTGCGTGGTGCCGACGCCGGGACGGGCGAACGGCTGACGGCTGCCTGCAACCGGGCCAATGCCTCGGCAGAGGGCGTTCCGGCGGCGCGAGGGCGCGGAGCGACGAAGGCCGCAGCCTCGGAATCGAGGGCAGACATCGGGGCGGGCGCTGCGGTTTGTGCCGGACGCTCAACCTGTGCTTGCGGGCGATAGGCGGGTGCCGGGACCTCGTCGGCTCCGACTTCTTCACCCTCACCGGTGAAGTCCACACCGTCAAACAGGCTGGCCTCATCGGTCTGCTCAACCTGCGCAACAACCTGCGCCGGCTGGGGAGCGGGGGCCGCAGCGATCGGCATTGGCGCTTCGCGTTTCATTTCCGGCGCGGCAGGTGGCGTGTAGGCCGACAGTGGTGCCGCCATCGAGCGGCGGGCGACCGGTGCTTCGGCAGCTTTCTTGATGTCGATGCCCGTGGCCACCACCGAGACGCGCAGCGTCCCTTCCATATTGGTGTCCAGCGTGGAGCCGACGATGATATTTGCGTCGGGGTCGACCTTTTCGCGGATGATATTGGCCGCTTCGTCCAGTTCGAACAGGGTCAGGTCATAGCCGCCGGTGATGTTGATCAGCACGCCTTTGGCACCGTGCAGGCTGATTTCGTCCAGCAGCGGATTGGCAATTGCCTTTTCGGCCGCCTGAACCGCGCGGTTTTCGCCGGTTGCCTCGCCTGTTCCCATCATCGCCTTGCCCATTTCGTCCATGACGGCGCGGACATCTGCGAAGTCGAGATTGATCAGGCCAGGACGGACCATCAGATCCGTGACGCCCTTGACGCCCTGATACAGAACGTCATCTGCCAGAGCGAACGCCTCTGTGAAGGTGGTGCGCTCGTTGGCCAGTCGGAAAAGGTTCTGGTTCGGGATGACGATCAGGGTATCGACGACACGCTGCAGAGCTTCGATGCCCTCTTCAGCCTGCCTCATCCGCTTGTTGCCTTCGAACTGGAAGGGCTTGGTGACGACGCCGACCGTCAGGACACCCAGTTCACGCGCCGCCTGTGCGATGATGGGGGCAGCACCTGTTCCGGTGCCGCCACCCATGCCGGCGGTGATAAAGCACATGTGAGCGCCCGCAAGGTGGTCAACGATTTCCTCAATCGTCTCTTCCGCGGCGGCCGCCCCAACCGTTGGACGCGCGCCTGCGCCCAGGCCTTCGGTGACCTTCAGGCCCATCTGGATCTTGGAGTGGGCCCGGCTTTGCTGGAGCGCCTGGGCGTCGGTGTTGGCGACAACGAACTCGACGCCTTCGAGCTGCTTGTCGATCATGTTGTTGACCGCATTGCCGCCGGCACCGCCGACACCAAACACGGTAATGCGCGGCTTCAATTCTTCGCGCTGCGAGGTCACTGTCAGATTCAATGTCATTGTACGTCCCGCCGTTTTTTGTTGAGCCGCAGCTGCCGCGCGCTGCTTTTGTCGTTTCGTCTCAGGATCGGTCCTATTTTGGCCGACTTATCCACGATTCTATCCACAACAGCCGCCAACGTCACGCAGAAATATCAATGCACCCACAAAATATAGGGAAATGTGCCCAAATCTCCGCGTCATGTCGCCTATTTGTCAGGATGTAGCGTTTCACCAGTTATCCTTGAACCATTTGAAGGCTCTTTTCAATGATCTCGCCGGGTAACGTTCGACCGGAATGTCGAAGTCCCACCATTCGTCCTGCGGATGCGCCGCAAAGAGGCACAGCCCTACCGTGGAGGAAAACGCCGCACCTGTCGCTGCCTGCGGCAAGCCCTGGACGCGCAACGGGCGGCCCATTCTGACCCTTTGGCCCAGAATGCGGCTGGCCAGTCCGTCAAGGCCGGGGATCTGGCTGGCGCCCCCCGTCAGCACGATCTGCTGGCTTGGCAGGTGGTCAAATCCTGCGCCGTCTAGGCGGACGCGGACATCCTCCAGAATCTCTTC
>JANMCI010000348.1:0-13448 GCA_031361245.1 Rhodobacterales bacterium | reverse complement strand
CAAAACATGGCGGCGCTTCCCAAAAACCACTGCGACCCTGAACCCCTTCAAGCCCGCAAATTGTCGCCCCACCGCCTTTGAATGGCCCCAAAGTTAAGGCAAAATTAAGGCAGATCCGGCGAGGCTGCGTCATAAAGGGGGGCTTTGGAAACGACCGCGCTGCCACGCCGTCACTGTGCTGCAGCCGGGAACAATGGATTGCGGCACAACCCGCACCTTGCGCCTTATCGTCGACTAAACTGGCAAGAACCGAATCACTTTTCGACCAAGACGACGCGAATTCGAGCGATTTGGCGGAGAAAAAATTAACCAAAATCCTATACTAAGCTCGCAGTCACCGGCATGTTGGCCGGTATGAGGGGAGAAATGGCATGAATGTGGCAGGCGAACCGAGCTTTCGCGAATCGGTCGATCTGATGTTCAAGCGCGCTGTGGCGCTGATGGACCTGAGCCCGGGACTGGTGGAAAAGATCAGGGTCTGCAACTCGACCTATACCGTGCGCTTCGGGGTGCGACTTCGTGGCGAAATAAAGACATTCACCGGCTACAGGTCCGTCCATTCGGAACATATGGAACCGGTCAAGGGCGGCATCCGCTATGCCCTGTCGGTCAATCAGGATGAGGTCGAGGCGCTGGCGGCGCTGATGACCTACAAATGCGCGCTGGTCGAGACGCCGTTCGGCGGGTCCAAGGGCGGTCTTTGCATCGACCCGCGGGCGTGGGACGCGCATGAGCTGGAACAGATCACAAGGCGGTTCGCCTATGAGCTGATCAAGCGCGACCTGATCAGCCCGGCCCAGAACGTGCCCGCCCCCGACATGGGCACGGGCGAGCGCGAAATGGCGTGGATCGCCGACCAATACGCGCGGATGAACACCACCGACATCAACGCCAAGGCCTGCGTCACCGGCAAGCCGCCCCATGCCGGCGGCATTCAGGGCCGAGTCGAGGCGACCGGCCGTGGCGTGCAGTTCGCCCTGCGCGAATTCTTCCGCCACCCCGAAGACATGATCAAGGCCGGTCTGACCGGCGGTCTGGACGGCAAGCGCGTCATCGTGCAGGGCCTTGGCAACGTCGGCTACCATGCCGCCAAATTCCTGTCCGAAGAGGACGGCGCCAAGGTCATCGCGGTGATCGAGCGCGATGGCGCCCTGATCGACGACAAGGGCCTGGACATCGAGGATGTCCGCCAGTGGATGAACAAGAGCGGCGGCCTTCTGGCCAACTATCCCAAGGCGACCTTCAGTCCGGACGGTGCCGCGGCGCTGGAACTGGCCTGCGACATCCTGATCCCGGCCGCGCTGGAAGGGGTGATCCATCTTGGCAACGCCGAACGGATCAAGGCACCCCTGATCATCGAGGCGGCGAACGGCCCGATCACCTTTGGCGCGGACGAGATCCTGCGCCGCAAGGGTGCCGTGATCGTTCCGGACATGTATGCCAATGCTGGCGGCGTCACGGTCAGCTATTTCGAATGGGTCAAGAACCTGAGCCACATCCGCTTTGGCCGCATGCAGCGCCGTCAGGAAGAGGGGCGGCATGAAATGCTGATCCAGGAGCTGGAGCGGTTGTCGGCGGACAAGAATCTCGGCTGGACCCTCTCGCCCGATTTCAAGACCAAGTATCTGCGCGGGGCTGGAGAGCTGGAGCTTGTCCGCTCGGGCCTCGATGACACGATGCGGGCGGCCTATCAGGCGATGCGCGAGGTCTGGCATGGCCGTCAGGATGTCGAGGATCTGCGGGTCGCGGCCTATATCGTCTCGATCAGCCGGATCGCCAGTGCCTATCAGTCAAAGGGGCTGTGACCCAAGACCCCGCCTTGCGGGCCAGAGCGGGATGACCTGCCGCCGAGCGGCGGGTCGTTCGGCACCGGTCGTTCGGAGCGGGCCGAACCGGGGCACCGCAGGGAAGGGGCGATCTCGCCTGCGGCAGGTGCGGTTCGCGTGACGGGCGCCGCCGCCCCAAGGCCACCCCGCGCGAAACTGCAATTCGGTTACGCGCCAATTGCCTTTGTTATGCCAATAACCTGCCTTAATTTCGATACTCTTTACCTGAACAACTGAACCTTGGACCAGCCCGCCGGAATTTCTGGCGGCCTGGCTTTGAAACAGAGTCCGGGAAAAGAAGGAAATCGAAAGAATGCGCAGGCTTTTTCACGCGTTCACGCGCTCGGAGGAAGGCTCCGCCACGGTAGAAGCCGTCCTGTGGACACCGATCTTCCTGTTGTTGTTCGGCATGGTGACCGACACGTCGATCGTCTTTGGCCGACAGGCCGAGATCCTGCGCATCATCCAGGATTCAAACCGCTCGCTTGCCGTCGGCCACTTCAAGACCGTCCAGCAAGCCGAAACCTACATCTCGCAGCGGGTCAACGTTTACTCGCCAAATCCCGACGTCGACGTCACGATCACCAACGGCATCATCTCGACCCTGGTCTCGGTGCCCGCCGCCAATCTGACGTCCACGGGGTTGTTTGATGCCATCAACACCCTGACCATCTCGGTCGGGGCGTCCCAGATGTCGGAGCTTGGATGATGCCCGCAAGACCATTCGCCACTTACCTGCGCGATACGGCAGGAGGCATGACAATGTTCGGCCTTTTCACGTTTGCGGCAGGATTGCTGATGGCCAGCTATGCAGTCGACGTGAACAGCCTGGAACAGCAGCGCACATTGCTGCAGGTGGCCGCGGACTCGGTGGCCCACGACGCGCTGGTGACCAGAGAGCTGGGAACCGAAGCACAGGCGTTGAACGCCGCGATGACCCGCGCCACGGCCATGATGAACCTCGAAACCTATGGCGCCGTTCTGCATCCGCAGGACGTGGTCTTTGGCACCTGGGACACCACCACCAAGAAATTCACCGTACAACCGGGCTCGCGCAAGGCGGTGCAGGTCGTGATGCGGCGCACCACGGCCAACGACAATGCCATCGCAACCTTTCTGATGAAGATGGTCGGCATCAATCAATGGGACGTGGTCGTCCGTTCAACCTTTGCGACCTACCAGCCGATGTGTCTGCGCGAAGGCTTTGTGGCCGAGGGCATCGTCGATATCCAGTCGAACAACACCTATCTCAGAAGGTTCTGCATCCATTCCAACACCTATGTGAAGCTGAGCTCGAACAACACCTTCGAGCCGGGCACCGTCGTGTCGATGCCGAACCTTGCCGATCTGCAGCTGCCGAATTCCGGATTTACCACCAACATCGGTCTGGCAGAGGCGCTCAAGGCCGGCTCGCAAAACATCCGGGTGTTGCGCCGGATCAAGAAGATCATCAACACCATTTCGGACCCGACCTCGAGCTACTATCCGACCTTCCTGACCAATCCGACCCCGGTGGTGCTGACCCTCGGGACGATCAACGCGACCAATCTGCAAAGCGGGCGCATCTATCAGTGGAATTGCAACTCGGGCAACGGTGGCACGATTTCCAACGGAACGATCATCAAGAATGTCGTGATCATCGCCAACTGCGATGTGAAGCTGGGCAATGGTACGGCAATGGAGGACTCGGTGTTGCTTACGACCTCGACCTCCGCCAACTCGATCAATTCGCCGAACGGGTTCCGGCTGGGCATGGACGACGGCTGCTCCAAGGGCGGTGGCGGCCGGATCGTCACGATGGGCGGGATGAACTTTGCCGCCGACCTCGCGATCTACGGCAGCCAGCTGATGGCGATGAAAACTGTGTCCTTCGCCGCAAAGGCCGATGGCATCGAAGGAGCGTCGATCATCTCGAACGGCGCGATTTCGGGAACCTCCAACATGTCGATGTCCTATTGCGGGACCGGCATGGACGAATTCACCGCCGACTATTTCCAACTGGTCGATTAGCGGGATCGGTTCTCTTGGACCCAATACCCATCGGAAATCGTGTTCGAGCCTTTGCGAGAGGCAGCGATTTCCGATTCCATTCAAACCGATCCCGCCTTAGACCGCAAATCGACTGTCCGCGACAAATCCGTCGCGGACAGGCAGGAAATCCCCGCACTCAAGCTGATCATGGCATGACAACTGGGCCAATGGCGCAGGTCATGGAAGAGGTCGGTCTTGCGCTACTCAGCACTCAAGGTGTTCACCGAAGGCCTGTTCGGCAACAAGGGCTGGACGCCGGCGTGGCGCGACGCAGCACCCAAGGCCGAGTATGACGCGGTGATCATTGGCGGCGGCGGACACGGGCTGGCTGCGGCCTATTACCTCGCCAAGAACCACGGTTTGACCAATGTGGCGGTGCTGGAAAAGGGCTGGCTTGGCGGCGGCAATGTCGGGCGCAACACGACGATCGTGCGGGCCAACTACTTCATCCCCGGCAACAGCGAGTTTTACAGCCATTCCCTGAAACTGTGGGAGGGGCTGGAGCGTGAGCTCAACTACAATGTCATGCATTCGCAGCGCGGTCAGGTGGTGCTGTTCCATTCGGACGGTCAGCGCGACGCCCAGATCCGCCGGGCCAATGCCATCGTCAACCAGGGTGACGATGCCGAGATCCTGACGGTCGATGAGTTGCGCGCCGAGTTCCCCTATCTCGACTATGAGCAGACGCGCTTTCCGATCTATGGCGGCATGATGCAGCGCCGCGCCGGGACTGCGCGGCATGACGCCGTGGCGTGGGGCTATGCAAGGGGGGCGGACGGGCGCGGTGTCGATCTGATCCAGAACTGCGAAGTGACCGGGATCGACATTGAGAACGGCGTGGTCAAGGGCGTGCAGACCACGCGCGGCCCGATTCGGGCCAGCAAGGTCGGAATGTGCGCGGCAGGCCGGTCGGGTCAGGTCGCGGCCATGGCGGGGCTGCGCCTGCCGATCGAAAGCCATGTGCTGCAGGCGTTTGTGACCGAAGGGCTGAAACCGGTCATCGATTCCGTGATCTCGTTCGGGATGGGTCATTTTTATATCAGCCAGTCCGACAAGGGCGGTCTGGTTTTTGGCGGCGACATCGACATGTATGCCAGCTACGCCGCGCGCGGCAACCTGCCGATGGTCGAGCATGTGATGGAGGCGGGCATGACCCTGATGCCGATGATCGGGCGCGCCCGCGTGCTGCGGTCTTGGGGCGGCATCATGGACATGACACCCGACGGCAGCCCGATCATCGACAAGACGCCTGTCGAGGGTCTGTTCGTCGATGCCGGCTGGAATTACGGCGGCTTCAAAGCCACCCCGGCCAGCGGCTGGTGCATGGCCCATCTGATGGCGACCGGGACAAGCCACGACGTCGCCCGCCGCTTTCGTCTTGACCGCTTTCGCACCGGCCATATCCTCGATGAGGAAGGCACCGGCTCGCAACACAATCTTCACTGAGGCGACAATGCGCAGTTGCCCGACCTCACCACAGTTTGCGCCCCCGGATGCCTCCGGCGGGAGTATTTTGAAAGGAGCAAATACCCGTTCATTTGCACCTTTCAAAATACTCCGGGGTGAGGCCCCTGGCCGAGGGGCAGCGCCCCTTTCTGGCGGCGATCCATATTGCACTAAAGGAACAAGATGCGCCTGACCTGCCCCCTTTGTGGCCCCCGTGACCGGCGAGAATTCTACTATTCCGGGTCCGAGGACCATCTGAACCGCCCGGCTGCGGATGCGGCCCCCGAGGCATGGGACGACATGTTGCATTTGCGGACCAACCCGGCCGGGGTGACCAGGGATCTGTGGTACCACGAGACGGGCTGCGGTTTGTGGCTTCTGGTCACCCGCAACACGGTGACCCATGAAATCCTCGCGACCGAACGGGTCGCCGAGCGCAAGGGCACTGCGTCATGAGAATCCCCGACAAGGGTCTGATCGACCGCGGCGCGCCCGTTACCTTCCGCTTTGACGGCGCGGCCTATCATGGCTTTGCCGGCGATACCCTCGCCTCGGCTCTGTTGGCCAATGGCGTCCGGCTGGTTGGCCGCAGCTTCAAATACCACCGCCCGCGCGGCGTACTGACGGCAGGGTCCGAGGAGCCGAACGCGCTGGTCGAGGTGCTGGACGAAACCCAGCAGACCCCCAACACCCGCGCCACGGTGCAGGAGATCTATGAGGGGATGGCGGCGCGCAGCCAGAACCGCTGGCCCAGCCTGCGGTGGGATCTCTTGAGCGTCAACGATCTGGCAGCGCCCTTTCTGGGTGCCGGGTTCTATTACAAGACCTTCATGTGGCCCCGCGCCTTTTGGGAGCGGCTTTACGAGCCCATGATCCGTCGCGCCGCAGGGCTGGGCCGGCTTTTGCCCAAGCATGACGAGGCGGACTACGAGAAGGCCTTTGCCTTTTGCGATCTGCTGGTCATCGGCTCGGGTCCGGCGGGGTTGATGGCGGCCCTGACGGCGGCGCGGGCGGGCAGGGATGTCATTCTGGCGGACGAAAGCCACATGCTGGGCGGGCGCCTGCTGTCTGACGACGGCCAGATCGACGGCGCGCCGGCGGGGGATTGGGTGAACGCGGCGCTGGCGGAACTGGCGCGGCTTGGTGTGCGGCTGATGCCGCGCACGACCATCGTGGGCGCCTATGATCAGGGCACCTATGGCGCAGTCGAGCGGGTCGGCCTGCACCGGCAACACAGGCCCAACCTGCCACGCGAATGCTTCTGGCGGATCGTGGCGGGGCAGGCGGTCATGGCGACCGGCGCGCTGGAACGCCCCATAGCCTTTCCCAACAACGACCGGCCCGGCGTGATGCTGGCCGGGGCGGTGCAGACCTATCTCAACCGCTATGGCGTGGTCCCGGGCGTGCGCGTCACCCTTTTTGCCAACAACGACAACGCCCGTGTGGTGGCACGGCAACTGATGGCGGCCGGGGTCAAGGTTGCGGCCATTCTGGACAGCCGGACCGATGCCTCGGCATTGGAGGACTGTACGGTCTACCTTGGCGCCGCGGTTACCGACACCACCGGGCGTCGTGCGCTGAGCGGCATCAGCGGCACCCATGCCGGCGGCAGTTTCCAGATCGAGACCGACCTTCTGATGATGTCGGGCGGTTGGAACCCGCTGCTGAACCTTGCCTGCCACCAGAACGGCCGGCCGCAGTGGCGTGCAGACCTCGCAGCTTTCGTGCCGAAGCCCGGCATGATCCCCGGCCTGACCGCCGCCGGCGCCGCCAACGGCAGCTTTTCCACCGCCGCCTGTCTGGCCGAGGGGCAGGCCGTGGTTGCCGGGCTTTACAGCCTTGCCCCCGCCGCCCTGCCAAAGGCCGAAGATGCCCCCTACCGTCTGGCTCCGCTGTGGCATGTGCCGGGTGCGGGGCGGGCGTGGCTCGACTTTGCCAATGACGTGACGGTCAAGGACGTGAAGCAGTCGGCGCAGGAGGGCTTTGCCTCGGTCGAGCACATGAAGCGCTATACCACCCAAGGCATGGCGCCGGATCAGGGCAAGAACTCCAACATCGGCGCGCTGGCGGTGCTGGCCGATGCCACCGGGCGGGGCATTCCCGAGGTGGGGACGACCACCTACCGCCCACCCTATGTGCCGGTGTCGATTGCCGCCTTGGGCGCGGGCGGGCGGGCCGAGGGGTTCGCCCCGCAGCGTTTCCTCACCTCGGATCAGGCCAGCCGCGACCGCGGCGCGCCGATGATCGAGGCCGGGCTGTGGTACCGCCCTTCGTATTTCCCCAAGCCCGGCGAAAGCACCTGGCGCGAGGCGTGCGACCGCGAGGTCATCATGGTGCGCACCAAGGTCGGGGTGGCCGATGTCTCGACCCTTGGCAAGATCGACCTGCAGGGCCGCGACGTCGGGCGGTTCCTTGATCTGGTTTACACCGGGACCTTTTCGAGCCTGCCGGTGGGCAAGGTTCGTTACGGGCTGATGCTGCGCGAGGACGGCTTTGTCATGGACGATGGCACCACGGCGCGCTTGGGGGAAAACCACTATCTGATGACCACCACCACGGCGGCGGCGGGGCAGGTGATGCGCCATCTGGACTTTGTCCATCAGGCCTATTGCCCGCAATATGATCTGCGCTTCATCAGCGTGACCGAGGCTTGGGCGCAGTTCGCCGTGGCCGGACCAAAGGCGCGGGCGCTGTTGAATTCCCTGCTGGATCAGCCGATTGGCGAGTTTCCGTTCATGTCCTGCGGCGAGGTCAGCGTCGAAGGCGTCCGGGCGCGGCTTTACCGCATCTCGTTCTCGGGCGAGGAGGGCTATGAGATCGCGGTGCCAACGGCCTATGGCGAAAGCCTGTTCCGCGATCTGGTGGCGCGGGCCGAGACCATGGGTGGCGGGCCCTACGGGATGGAGGCGCTGAATGTGCTGCGCATCGAAAAGGGCCTGATCACCCATGCCGAGATACACGGGCGCACCACCGCCTTTGACATCGGCGCGCAAAAGATGGTGGCCACGAAAAAGGATTGCATCGGCCGCGCGATGAGCCAGCGGCCCGGCCTTGTGGGGCCGGAACGCGAGCAGCTGGTGGGTCTGAAGCCCGTGACCGACCAGCCCATCGGGGCAGGGGCGCATCTGTTTACCCCCGGCGATACCGTGAACCGGGTCAATGATCAGGGCTATGTCACCTCGGTCGGCTGGTCGCCGACACTGGAAAGCTGGCTGGCGCTGGCCTTCCTGAAAGACGGTCGCGCGCGGCATGGCCAGCAGATCCGTCTGGTCGACCACATGCGCAAGACCGATGTGCTGTGCGACGTGTGCGACCCCGTGTTCCACGACCCGGAAGGAGGCAAATTGCGTGCCTAACCTCATCGCCAAGACCGCCCTGCAGGGCCATGCCGCCGTAACCCATGCCGCAACCACACTGGCCGAGGCGGATCTGGGCCAGATCACCTCGATTGCCTGCTTTCCGGGGCAGCAGGCTGAGGTCTCCAGGGCGCTGGGCGGGTTTCCCGCCCCCAACACCCATGCCGACGGCCTGTGCTGGACCGGCCCCGATCAGGCCTTTCTCATCGGTCGCCCGGCGCCGGAGCTGACCGGCCTTGCCGCCGTGACCGATCAGTCCGGTGGCTGGGCCGCCCTGCGCCTGACCGGCCCGGCGGCGGCCGAGGCGTTGATGCGGCTGGTGCCCCTTGATCTGCGCAAGGTCGGCGCGGGGCAGGCGGCGCGTGCCCCCCTTGGCCATATGCAGATGGTGCTGATGGGGCAGAGGGATGGTTTCCTGATCCTTGTGTTCCGTTCGATGGCGCGGACGGCGTGGCACGAAATCGAGGTGGCGCTGAAAATGCTCGCCGCCCGCAAGGCGCTGTGAATGTTGAGCAATACCGACATCGTGGAGCTGACCGACTGGCGGCGCGACTTGCACCGCTATCCCGAAGTGTCGGGCGAGGAGCGCGAGACCGCCGCCCGGGTGACGGCGGCCCTTGCAGGCACGCGGCCCGATCAGGTGGTGACGGGTCTGGGCGGTCACGGGGTGGCCGCGCTCTGGAACGGGGCGGCGGACGGCGAGACGGTGCTGTTCCGCTGCGAGCTTGACGCCCTGCCGATCGACGAAGTGGGCCGGCCGGACTGGCGCTCCACCGTGCCCGGCAAGGGCCATATGTGCGGCCATGACGGCCACATGGCGATCCTGCTGGCGCTCGCCCGCCTGATCGGGCGCAAGCGCCCTGCCACCGGCCGCGTGATCTTGTTGTTCCAGCCGGCCGAGGAAGATGCCTCTGGGGCCGCCGCCGTTCTGGCCGATCCGCGCTTTGCCGGCTTGCGACCCGACTGGGCTTTCGCACTGCACAACATGCCCGGATTGCCCTTTGGTCATGCCACGCTGCGGTCCGGCACCATGATGTGCGCCTCGCAGGGGATGCGCGTGCAACTGACCGGCAAGACCGCACACGCCTCGATGCCCGAGACCGGCACCTCGCCGGTTCATGCCGTCGCCCGTCTGATCCCGGCGCTTCTGGCACTGGGTCCGGGTGGGGCGCTGACCCCGGACTTTCGCATGGTCACGATCACCCATGCCCGGATCGGAGAAGCCGCCTTTGGCATCTCGCCCGGTTACGGCGAGCTTTGGGCCAAGCTGCGCACCCGCGAGGACGGCCCCATGGCCGCCTTGCGCGCCGAAGCCGAGGCGCTGGTGCGCGCCGAGGCGGCAAAGGACGCGCTTGAGGTCGCCTTCCTGACCCAGGATGATTTCGCCGCCACCGTGAACGACCCGGCCGCCATCACCTGCCTGACCGCGGCGCTGGAGGCGTTGAACATGCCCCATGACGACCGGGGCCTGCCGTTGCGCGGGTCCGAAGACTTCGGGCGGTTCGGCGTCGATGGCACCAAATTGGCGATGATGTTCCTTGGCTCAGGCGAGACATGCCCGCAGTTGCACAACCCGGACTATGACTTTCCCGATGCGCTGATCCCGCTTGGCGCGCGGCTGTTCCAGCGGGTCATGACGGATATTCTGGGATAACTCCCCCCATTGCACCTTGCCAAATACTCCCCGCGGAGCGTTCGGCATTTGCCAAAGGCGCCTCCGGCGGGAGTATTTGAAAAGGTGCAAATGGAACACGGCTTGCCCAAACGCGCCGGTGCGCCGATATAGATGCCATGAGCCTGCCACCCGGATTCCTTGACGAGCTTCGCACCCGCACCTCGCTGTCACAGGTGGTCGGGCGCAAGGTCACATGGGACCCGCGCAAGTCAAATCAGGGCAAGGGCGATCTCTGGGCGCCGTGCCCGTTCCATCAGGAAAAGAGCGCCTCGTTCCACGTCGATGACCGCAAGGGGTTCTATTACTGCTTTGGCTGCCACGCCAAGGGCGACGCCGTCACCTTCGTGAAGGAGACCGAGAATGTCGGGTTCATGGAGGCGGTGGAGATACTGGCGCGCGAGGCCGGCATGCCGATGCCCGAGCGCGATCCGGTCGCGGCCGAGCGCTCGGATCACCGGACCGAACTGTCGGGGGTCATGGAAGAGGCGTTCAAGTGGTTCCGGTTGCAGCTGAAAACTTCCGCCGCCGCCGAAGCGCGCGCCTATGTCGCCAAGCGCGGGCTGTCCGAGGCGGCACAGGACCGCTGGGAGATCGGCTTTGCCCCGGACGGTTGGCACAACCTGCAATCTGCGATGAAACAAAAGGGCATCGCCGATGACCTGCTGGTGGAAGCGGGGCTTTGTGCGCGGTCCGACCGGGGTGGCGAGCCCTATGACCGGTTCCGCAATCGCATCATCTTTCCGATCCGCGACGGGCGTGGCCGGGCGATCAGCCTTGGCGGCCGGGCGATGGACCCCGCGGACAATGCCAAATACCTGAACGGCCCCGAGACGGTGCTTTTTGACAAGGGCCGCAACCTTTTCAACCACGGTCCCGCGCGTGAGGCAGCGGGCAAGGGCCAGCCGCTGGTCGTGGCCGAAGGCTACATGGACGTCATCGCCCTGGTCGAGGCTGGGTTCAAATCCTCGGTCGCCCCGCTTGGCACGGCCGTCACCGACGACCAGTTGCGCCTGATGTGGCGCATCCATGACGAGCCGATCATCGCCCTGGACGGCGACAAGGCGGGCATCAATGCCGCCCTTCGCGTCGTTGACCTGGCCTTGCCACTGCTGGAGGCCGGCAAGGGGCTGCGCTTTGCCATCCTGCCCACCGGGCTGGACCCTGATGACCTGATCAAGGCGCAGGGCGCGGTCGCCATGCAAAAGGTGCTGGACGAGGCGCAGTCCATGGTCACCCTTTTGTGGCGGCGCGAGACCGAGGGCCGGAATTTCGACAGCCCCGAACGCAAGGCGGCCCTCGACAAGATCCTGCGCGCCGCCATCGCCCGGATCGCCGACCCCTCGATCCGGTCCCACTATGGCGAAGAGATCAAGCGCCTGCGCCTTGACCTTTTCGGCACCCGCGCCCGGCCCAACTGGCAACCGCAGCGCAAGGGCCGCTTTGTCCCCGAGCCGCAAAACGCGCTGGCCTCGACCAAGGGGTCGCTGTTGGCCAACGCCCCGGACCGGATCGAGGAGGTGCTGCGCGAGGCTGTCATTCTGGCCACCCTGATCACCCATCCCACCCTGATCCCCCGCTTTGAATCGGCGCTGGAGAGGATGGATCTGGTGGGCGAGGGCCATGAGGCGCTGCGCGTCATAATGCTCAGCCACATGGATCCGGCCACACTCGAGGATCGTCTGCGCCGGGCAGCGCCCGCAGCCCTTGACGCCTTGCTGACGCGCCCCCATGTCCTGATCGCGCCCCCTGTGCGCAACAGCACCGATACCGAACTTGCGACCCTGTGCCTGGCCGAGGAATTGGCCAAGCTTGATGCCCGTCGCGGCGCCCGCCGCGAGATCGAAGATGCCGTCGAAGACCTGAGCGGTCTGGCGGATGAGGGCCTGACCTGGCGCCTGTCGCAGGCCGCTGCGGCACGCCACCGGGCCGATCATCCGCCGCGTGCCGACGCCGGTGAATTGGGCGAAGACCGCGCCGCTTTGTCGAACCATTTGCAAAGCCTTATCAACTCAAGGGTATGGGAAAAGAAAAAGCACTGATCGCCCCTGCAACTTCCCCCTGATTCGCGCTATTGAGTTGGGCCAACGCCTGATTCGTCCCCGATTCGCCCCCTGATTCGCACCCGGAGTCCCCATGGCCGCCAAAGACACAGACGAAGCGAAGCCCGAAGCCGAAGAGACTGATGTCTCGCTGGACATGAGCCAGACGGCCGTCAAGAAGATGATCGCCGACGCCCGCGAGCGCGGCTATATCACCTATGACCAGCTGAACACCGTCATGCCGCCCGATCAGGTCTCGTCCGAGCAGATCGAGGATGTGATGTCGATGCTCAGCGAAATGGGCATCAACATCATCGAGAATGACGAGGCCGACGAGGCCGATGTGGTCGGCGGCGATCTGGTCGAGACGACCTCGTCCTCGCGCGAAGTGGCGGTCGTCGGGACAACGACCGAAACGCTGGACCGCACCGACGACCCGGTACGGATGTATCTGCGCGAAATGGGCTCGGTCGAGCTTTTGTCGCGTGAGGGCGAAATTGCCATTGCCAAGCGGATCGAGGCCGGCCGCAACACGATGATCGCGGGCTTGTGCGAAAGCCCGCTGACCTTTCAGGCCATCATCATCTGGCGCGACGAACTTCTGTCCGAGGACATTCTGCTGCGCGACGTGATCGACCTAGAGGCGACTTTTGGCCGCTCGCTCGACGGCGAGGACGGCATGGTGGGGGCCGAGCTGGAAGGCGTCGACATGAGCGCCGCCCCGCGCCGCCCTGCGGGCAGCGAAGAGCCGGAACTGGACGCCGATGGCAACCCGCTGGCCGCCTCGACCGAAGATGACGAGGACGACGAGGACGGTGCGGCAATGTCGCTGGCCGCGATGGAAGCCGCGCTGAAGCCCAAGGTGCTGGAGACGCTGGATCTGATCGCGCGCGATTATTCCAAACTCAGCGAGATGCAGGATCTGCGGATGTCCGCGACCCTGTCGGAAAAGACCCGCTTCTCGGCCGGCGACGAGGCAGCCTATCAAAAGCTGCGCTCGGAAATTGTCATGCTGGTCAACGAGCTGCACCTGCACAACAACCGGATCGACGCGCTGATCGACCAGCTTTACGGC
>JANMCI010000328.1:0-5319 GCA_031361245.1 Rhodobacterales bacterium | reverse complement strand
AGGCTGGGCGACGAGGCGGGCAGGCCGAAGCCGAGGAAGTCGAGCGCGGTCAGGCTGGCGATGGTGCCGGTGATGATGAATGGCATCATCGCCATGGTGGCGACCATGGCATTGGGCAGGACATGGCGGAAGATGATCACGATGTCGCTGACGCCCAGCGCCTTGGCGGCGCGGACATATTCGAAATTGCGCGCGCGCAGGAACTCGGCCCGCACAAGGCCGACAAGGCCCATCCAGCCGAACAGCACCATGAGGCCGATCAGCAGCCAGAAGTTCATGGTGAACACGGCCGAGATGATGATGATGACGTAAAGCATCGGGGTTGATCCCCAGATCTCGATCACCCGCTGCAGGATCAGATCGGTGAGGCCGCCGAAATAGCCCTGAATGGCCCCGGCGATGATGCCCAGTGCCGAGGTGGCGAAGGACACGATCAGCCCGAAGCTGACCGAGATGCGAAAGCCGTAGATCACCCGCGCCAGCACATCGCGCGAGGTGTCATCGGTGCCCAGCCAGTTCTGTGCGGTTGGCGGGCCGGGGGCCACCATGCCGGTATCGACGATGGTGTTGAAGCTGTAGGGAATGGGCGGCCACAGGATCCAGCCCTTGGAATAGCCCTCGGCCCCCTCCAGCGCGCCCAGATCGGCGGATTGCAGCAGGGTGCCGGGCGTGTCGAAACACGCGACCATCCCGCCGGTCCTGATCAGGCATTGCACAGTCGGGTCGTGATAGCTGGCCTCGGTCTGGAAATCGCCGCCGAATTCGCGTTCGGAATGAAAGGCGAGGAAGGGGAACGAGATCTCGCCCCGGTAGCTGACCATCAGCGGGCGGTCATTGGCCAGCAGTTCGGCGCCAAGCGACAGGATGTACAGGATGGAAAAGACGATCAGCGACCAGTAGGCACGCTTGTTCGCCTTGAAGTTCCGCCAGCGGCGCTGGTTCAGTTTGGAAAGGGTCATTCCGAACAGCGCCATCTCAGTCCCGCCGCTCGAAATCAATGCGCGGGTCGGTCCAGACATACATCAGATCCGACAGGATGCCGATCACCAGCCCGATGATGCCAAAGGCAAAAAGCGTGCCAAAGATGATCGGGTAATCGCGCTCCACCGCCGACTTGAAGCCAAGCTGCCCCAGTCCATCAAGGCTGAAGATCGTCTCGATGATCAGCGAGCCGCCGAAAAAGACCGAGACGAACAGACCCGGAAAGCCGGCAATCACGATCAGCATGGCGTTGCGGAACACATGGCCGTAAAGCACCGAGGCTTCGGACAGCCCCTTGGCCCGCGCGGTCATCACATATTGCTTCTTGATCTCGTCCAGAAAGCTGTTCTTGGTCAGCAGCGTCAGCGTGGCGAAACTGGAGATGGTCGAGGCAAGGACGGGCAGGGTGATGTGCCACAGGTAATCGCCCGCGCGGCCCAGCCACGACATCTGCTCCCACCCCTCCGAAGTCAGCCCGCGCAGCGGAAAGATCCGCCAATAGGACCCGCCGGCAAACAGCACCAAAAGCAGGATGGCGAACAGAAAGCCCGGAATGGCATAGGCCGCGATGATGGCGCCCGAGGTCCAGACGTCAAAGCGCGAGCCGTCCTGCACCGCCTTGCGGATGCCCATCGGGATCGAGACCATATAGGCGATCAGCGTCGTCCACAGGCCCAGCGTGATCGACACCGGCATCTTTTCCAGGATCAGCCCGACAACGCTGGTCGAGCGGAAGTAGCTGTCGCCGAAATCGAACTTCATGTAGTTCCACATCATGATGAAGAACCGCTCGACCGCCGGGATATACTCCTTGCGACAGGCCGGGTCCTTGATCGTCGGCTCGCCGACATAGCCTGCGTCGCACACGATGCGGGCAAAGCCGAACTCGACCTCCAGCTTGGCCAGAAACTCGGGCGGCAGGCCGCGCGCGCCGATATAGCCGCTGTCGGCATCCTTGATCCCGGCGTCATTGGCCGCCCCCACGACGTTCTTGAGGCTGTCGCCCTCGCCTTCCAGACGGGCCGCGACCTGTTGGATCGGGCCGCCCGGAACGAACTGGGTCAAGGCAAAGTTGATGATCATGATCCCCAGCAAGGTCGGGATGACCAGGAGGATCCGTCGCAGGATATAAGCGCCCATCGGGCCGGTGGCCTTTCTACAGCATCGCGCCCAACTTACTGAAGCACTCCGTCAGCCTTCAGCTTGGCAGCCTTCGCCTCGTCATACCACCACAGCGAGGTTTCCCCCAGCGCATAGGTCGGCGGCTTTTCGGGGCGGCCAAAGATGTCGTAATAGGCCACGGTATAGCTCGACTTGTACCATTCCGGCACCCAGAACCGGATAGAGCGCAGCACGCGGTCCAGCGCGCGGGTCGCCACGTCCAGATCCTCCCGGCTTTTGGCCGCCATCACCACATCCAGCAGCTTGTCCACCGCCGGATTGGCCAGCCCCACCCGGTTGCGGGTCGAGTTGTTGGCGGTTTCCGAGGCATAGGCCTGCTTCATCTCGGCGCCCGGCTCATAGCTGTTGATCGCGCTGCCGCTGATCATGTCAAAGTCGAAATTCGGCGGGTCGACGCGGTTGGAGTATTGGGCGTCGTCCACCATGACCAACTTGGCATCGACACCCAGCGCCTTGAGGTTCTCGACGTAAGGATTGATGATCCGCTCGAAGGCGGGATTGCTTTCCAGGATCTCGACCGCCAGCGTCTCGCCCTTGGCGTTCTTGCGGATGCCGTCGGCGCCCACGGCCCAGCCCGCCTCGTCCAGCAGTTTCGAGGCGGCACGCAGATTGGCACGGGTCAGCTGGCTTTCGGGGTCCGAGGTCGGCGCCATCACGGGCTCGTCCGTCAGGATGGAGGCGGGCAGCAGGCCCTCGTCCACCAAGGGCTGCAGAATGGCCGCTTCCGCCCCGGTTGCGGGGCCGGTGGCCTTCATCTGGGTGTTGTCCCAGACCGAATTGACGCGGGTGTACAGATCGTAAAACAGCGTCTTGTTCGACCATTCAAAGTTGAACATCAGCGCAATGGCCTCGCGGACCTTGGGGTCCTGAAACTTTTCGCGGCGCAGGTTGTAAAGGAACGCCTGCGCCTGCGCGATGTTGCCGTTCGGGATCAGCTCTTTCTTGACGGCACCGCTTTGCACCGCCGGAAAGTCATAGGCCGTGGCCCATTGCTTGGACGAGTTCTCGGTGCGGAAGGTGTAGACCCCGGCCTTGAACCCCTCCATCGCCGCGGTCGGATCACCGAAATATTCGATGCGGATGGTGTCGAAATTGTTCATGCCCACGTTCAGCGGTTGGGTGGCACCCCAGTAGTCGGGGTTGCGCTTCCAGATGATCTGCTGGCCGACCTTCATCGAGCCCAGAGCATAGGGTCCGGTGCCAAGGAACGTCTCCAGCGTGCTTTCCTCCAGATCCTGCTTTTTCGCCTCGTAATCGGCTTTCGAGATCACGGTCAGCCCACCCACGGTGGCGGGCAGATCGCGGTAGGGGATGCCGGGGGCAAAGGTGAACTTGACCTTCAAGGGGTCCAGCACCTCGACCGAGGCGACCTGCTCGTTAAAGATCGTGCGGAATTCCGGGATGCCCTTTTCGCGGAACAGGTTGTAGCTGAAGGCCACATCTTCCGCAGTCAGCGCCGAGCCGTCCGAGAATTTCACGTCGTCGCGCAGGTTGAAGATCACCCATGAGCGGTCCTCGGGATATTCCATCGTGGTGCACATCAGGCAGTAGGCCGCGCCGACTTCATCGGCGGTGCCCGACAGGATGGCTTCATAGGGCGTTGTGCCCGAACCGGCCGGGTTGCCCTTGATCGAATACATGTTCAGGCTGTCAAAGGTGCCATAGGCCCATTCGGCGATTTCGCCGCCCTTGGGCGCATCGGGGTTCACATAGTCGAGATGCTTGAAGTCGGCGGGGTATTTCAGATCGCCAAAGGTCGAGATGCCATGGCTGACAATGACCTTCTGATCCTCGGCTCGCAGTCCCGGCGCGCCCAGCGCCACCACCAGCAGGCCGGCCCCGGCCCACCGGACCATGCCCCGCTCTGACGCTTTCACCTGCGCGATTGACCTGAAGTCCATGACGACCCTCCCGTTTGCTTGCGCCCAAGCTAAATCGGAAAGCCGCCCGGCCACAAGTTGCGATTGCGTGACAGATCGTGAGTGCCATGAAAAAGGCCGCCCGGCGATGCGGGCGGCCCTTGATGTCCGGGAAGTCCGGTTATTTCAGCGTCGCCAGATAGGCCACGACATTGGCGCGGTCCTCGGGCTTGGCAATCCCGGCAAAGCCCATCTTGGTGCCCGGGACATAGGCCTTGGGGCTTTTCAGGAAGGCATAAAGCAGGTCCGGCGCCCATGGCGCCTTGTCCGCCAGCATGGCGTCAGAGTATTTGAAACCCTCGACGCCGCCGCGGGCGCGGTTGACCACGCCGTTCAGATGCGGGCCGGTGCTGTTTGTCCCGTCGATCTTGTGGCAGGCCTTACACTTGGTGAAAACCTTTTCGCCAGCGGTCGCATCGGCCGCGGCAAAGACCACGGCGAAATCCGGTTCCGCCTCGCCCTCGGCGGCCGGGGCCTCGCCCTCGGCCTCGGCGCCCGCCACCGAATAGGACAGCGTGGCGCCCTCTTCGTGGCTGACCTCGCCAAAGCCGTAAATCGAATTCGCAGCCCAGTTGCCGAACAGGAAGATCAGGAGCGCTCCGCAAACGCCGCCGACTATCTTGGTCAATGTCATCGTGTCGAACATGCAGCACCTTCCCTCAGGCAATGTTTGCGCGGTATCTACCCGCTTCCCCGCGGGGGATTCAAGGTGTAGTAGCGCGACGAATTGCCCTTAGCGGGGCCTTTTTCGGGTCAGGTCCGCCAAAATGACTGGTCGCATCGCTTTTCAGGGGGAACCTGGTGCCTATTCGCATCAGGCCTGTCGCCAGTCGCGCCCCGACATGGAGGCCGTTCCCTGCGCCACATTCGAGGAGGTGATCGACCGGACGCGGGCGGGCGAGGTCGATCTGGGGATGCTGGCGGTCGAAAACTCGACCTATGGCCGCGTGGCCGATGTGCACCACCTGCTGCCGCAATCGGGGCTGCACATCATCGACGAGGCCTTTGTGCGGGTTCACATCAACCTGCTGGCCGTCCGGGGGGCGACGCTGTCGGATGTGAAACGGGTGCGCGCCATGGCGATCCTGCACGGTCGGGCGCGCGGCTTCATCAAGGCGCACAGGCTCGCCACGCTGAACTGGCACGACAACGCCGCCGCCGCGCGCGAGGTCGCATCACTTGGCGACAAGGCAGAGGCGGCACTGGCATCCGAGCTTGCGGGCGAGATCTACGGGCT
>JANMCI010000324.1:0-11306 GCA_031361245.1 Rhodobacterales bacterium | reverse complement strand
CCCAGACCGAACACCACGGCCTTGGCCCCGGCCTCGACATTGGCGGTGTTCAGCACGGCGCCCACCCCCGTGGTGACACCACAGCCGATGTAGCAGATCTTGTCGAAGGGCGCGTCGTCGCGGACCTTGGCCAGCGCAATCTCGGGCAGAACGGTGTGGTTGGCAAAGGTCGAGCAGCCCATGTAGTGAAAGATCGGCGTCCCATCCAGCATCGAGAACCGGGTCGTGCCGTCCGGCATAAGGCCCTGACCCTGCGTCGCGCGGATCGCCGTGCACAGGTTGGTCTTGCGCGACAGGCACGACGGGCACTCGCGGCATTCCGGCGTGTAAAGCGGGATCACATGATCGCCCGGCTTCAGCGTCTTGACGCCGGGGCCGCATTTGACCACCACACCCGCGCCCTCGTGGCCAAGGATCGAGGGGAAGATGCCTTCGGGGTCGGCGCCGGACAGGGTGAACTCGTCGGTATGGCAGATCCCGGTGGCCTTGATCTCGATCAGAACCTCGCCCTCTTTGGGGTCGGCCAGGTTCACCTCCATGATCTGCAGCGGCTGGCCTGCGGCCATGGCAACAGCGGCACGAGTACGCATGGTTTGTCCTCCCTTGTTTGGCGGCAGGCTGCGGCAAGGAGGCGCAAAAAGCAACGCCGATCGCGCCGGTTCCCGCCGCTTTGCCGAAAGTTTACGAACCGTTTATGGACGCATTCCTCCACCGGTGCCACACTGAGCCAAGTGACCATGATAGGAGCCGCCGATGCACCGTCTCGTCCTGCCTGCCCTGTGCCTGATGCTGGCTGCCTGCCAGCCCATCCCGCAAGAAGCCCCGGCCCCAGGCATCCCCGGGCCGGTCGATGTCGCCAAATGCGGCGGCGATCCGATCGTGGCGCTGATCGGTCGCGACATCTCGGCCATGCCCGCCACGGGTGGGTGGGCGACGCTGCGTGTCATCGAACCCGGCATGGCGGTCACCGAGGATTATTCCGAAACCCGCCTGAACGTCGAAGTCGATGACGAGGACCGCATCACCGACGTCTGGTGCGGCTGACGGGCGCGCGGGCGAACCGAGGGCGAATGGGGGGTGGGGGTGACGATCGCCGCGCGGCACTGATCCGTGACAGGGACAGCCGCACAAATGGCTGACATGCTGGCGCAGCGTTCACACCCGGAGGTTCATATCATGCACCCATTCCTGTCGATACTGGTGGCGGCTTCGCTTTTGCAGGCCTGCACGATGGTCGTGCCAACGCCCGTTCCGTCGCCTGATCTGGCAAGCTGCAACGCCGTGGGTCTGGAAGGCCTGATCGGCGCAAATGTCAGCCTGTTGCCGACCAACGGCAACTGGTCCTCGCTGCGGGTCATCTATCCCGGCCAGATGGTCACGATGGACTACAGCCCCACCCGGCTGAACGTGCGGGTTGACGCTGCCGGGATCATCCTGTCACTTTACTGCGGCTGATCCGGGCGCGCGCACCTTTCCGCGCCGCTGCACAAAGACGAACGGCCCAAGGGTTGGGTCCCCCGGGCCGTTTTACATCAACAGGTCACTGGCTAAAGCTCAGGAGGCCTTGAATTCGGTATGGCATTCCTTGCAGGCGCCGCCGATGGCACCGATGCCGGCCTTGACCCCGTCAAGGCTTGACGCGTCAAGCGCAGCGGCAGCCTTGCCCAGATTGTCGGCATAGCCCGAGAATTCGTCCCAGTTGGCCCAGATCTCGGCCTTGGCTTTGCTCTCGGGATCAGAGGCGTTGTTCTTGAACTTGTTGGCAATCTCGGCCGCATTGGCGATCAGGGTCTGCTTGGCCGCTTCGGCGGCAACGGCGTCAAATTCCTTTTCGCCCTTGGCCATGCCACCCAGCGCGCCCATGGCACCGCCATTGCCATCCATCAAGGTCTGGCGGGCGTGCACGTCCGGATCGGTTGCCTTCGACTGGGCAAGGGCGATGCCGCCCACCATGACGAGACCAAGGATAAGTGTCTTTGTTGCGAATTTCATTTCCGGGCTCCCTGCTGGAAATCGTCCGGTCACTATAGGGGGCGGGATTTGCGGGATGATACGGACTTTAGTCTGAACGGGGGGACCTCACGAAATTGTCATAGGGTAATTCAGGCACTTGCGGGCACCTTGGGCGGCCCTGACATGCGCCTTGGCCTGCGGGCAGGGTGCGGCAGGCTGCCGCAGGGGGTCGGCGCCCCGCAGGAGCGGGCGGACGAATCACGCAGGGTCCCGGCGCGGAGCCGCAGATTCCGATTGGCCATGCGTGAACAATATGAGAACATTTGCCCATGCCCAACCGCCGAATCCTCTCGCTCTGGTTTCCCCGCCTTGCCGCGGAACGCGCGTTGCGTCTGCGGCGCGAGGCGCTGCCCCTGCCCTTTGCCGTGGTGGGCGATCAGAACGGCGCGCAGATCCTGACCTCGCTGAATGTCGAGGCCGAGGGTGCGGGCCTGCGGGTGGGCCAACCCTTGCGCGATGCGACGGCAATGTGCCCCGGCCTTCTGACCAAGCCCGCCGATCCCTTGGGCGAGGCCGATTTCCTGACCGTGCTGCGCCGCTGGGCGGGCAAGTTCAGCCCCTGGGTCGCCGAAGAGCCGCCCGCGTCGCTGGTGGTGGACCTGACGGGCTGCGCCCATCTGTTCGGCGGCGAGGCGCAACTGCTGGCCGAGGTCGAGCAGGATTGCGCCGGGCTTGGCCTGACCGTCCGCGCCGGGGTGGCCGATACGCGCGGCGCGGCCTGGGCGCTGGCGCGGTTCGCCGGGCGGCAGTCTGAACCCGCCCGCAACGGCGACGCGATTGATCAGGAGGCGCGGGCGACCCGCTCGCGCGCCGTCAAGCGCCGGGGGTGGGAGCGGGGCGGCACTGCCCCCGGTCTGGCGTCGGGCGTCACCCCGCAGGGCGTGATCGCGGCCCCCGGTCAGGCGCGGCAGGCGCTGGCGCGGCTGCCTCTGGCGGCCCTGCGCCTCACGCCCGACGCCATTGACGGGTTGTCGCGCCTTGGCCTGCGCCGGGTCGAGGAGGTGATGGACCTGCCCCGCGCCGCCCTTGCCCGCCGCTTTGGCACCGACACCCTGCGCCGCGTCGATCAGGCGCTGGGGCTGGAACCCGAACCCGTCGCCCCCTCGCGCGCGCCCTTGCACTTTGCCGCCCGCCTGACCCTGCCAGAGCCGATCGGCCTTGGCTCGGACCTCATGGCCGGGCTGGACCGGCTGCTGCCAGCCCTTTGCGCCCGTCTGGTCAAAGCGGGGCGCGGGGCGCGGCGGGTGCGGTTTCAGGCGTTCCGGGTTGATGGTCTGGTGGAGCGGATCGAGGTCGGCCTTGCCCGCCCCGCCAATGAACCCGACCGCATCCGCCCGCTCTTGGCGCTGAAGATCGACAGCATCGACCCCGGTTTCGGCATCGATTGCCTGCGTGTCGAGGCGATCGAGACCGAGCCGGTCTATGCCGTCCAGCACCGCGGCCATGCCGACGCCTCGGCCGCCGCCGCCGCCCGGCAGACCGACGACACCGCGCTGACCGACCTGATCGGCAAACTGGGGGCCCGTCTGGGGACCGAGGCCGTGACGCGCCTGCACCCCGCCGCCAGCCACATCCCCGAGAAGGCCGCCCAGACCCTGTCCGCCGCGTGGTCCGAGCCGCACCCCGCGCCGTGGCCCGAACCGCGCGCGCCGCGTCCGCTGATGATCTTCCACCCCGAACCGGTGACCGCACCCGAGGACGATCCGACCCCCCCCGCCCGCTTTCGCTGGCGCCGCCGCGATCTGGCCATCCGGGTGGCCGTGGGGCCGGAACGGATCACCCCCGAATGGTGGCTGGACGATCCCGAATGGCGATCCGGCCCGCGCGATTACTGGCGCATCGAGGTCGAGGGCGGCGAGCGGCTGTGGCTGTTTTATGCCCATGGCGGCGAGATGTCGGCAGGCTGGTTCTGTCAGGGGATGTTTGCGTGAGGGGGTGTCCAGATCTGGACACTTCTTGAGATCGTTATAAATCAATAACTTAGCCTGGCCGATTTTAACCCTTTGTTCGTATGTCGGGTAGGGTGCGTGATTTCACGCACCTTGCCCCGGTCGGTGCGTGAAATCCCGCATCCTACGGCTCGCTTGGTTGAAGCATCTTGCGAAAGAAAATGCGTTGGAACCCCTCATCCAAACGGCGGTCAGCGACAGCATAGCCCAGATGTTCATAGATCGCGATGTTCCGTAGCAGCTTCTGGTTGGTGTAGAGTTCAACAGACTGAAGCTGCAGGCGCCGGGCCACCTCTTCGCAATAGTCGATTAATTTGCGACCGATGCCCCTGTCATGGCTTGTGGCGGGGACGGCAACATTGTCGAGATGCATTATCCTGCCCTCCACATGAAACAGGATCAGCCCCAAGAGTGTGCCACTGGCATCGAGGAAGAGATGCACCTCCCGCCGCTCGATAGCCTCCGCATAGTCGGTATCGAGCGGGGCCAACCGAACGCCGATCTCGAATGCCTCAGGCTCATAAGCCGCCCGAATGCAGGCTTGGACAGCCGCCAGATCGCGTGTTTGGGCCTTGCGGATCATGCCTGCCTCCCGAAGTCTCAGTCAGTTCAGCCAAGGGTCCGTTGCCGTTCACGGAGACTCAAATCATTCGTTGAACGGCCTTCCCCAGTCAGAGCGTTGCGGCCGTCCCCAAGAAGCGGGGTCTGGACCGGAGTTTGGCACGACACCGCTGCCAGACCAAGGGTCTTGTGTCGGCACCTTCCCTGGCAGCGTCCCTGCCGCCGTTCTTCACCGTCCGGCGGTCGGGCCGATCAGCCTTTCAGCGCCGCCTGCCGCGTGCTATTTGGGGGCCATGAACCCCATTCCCACCAAAGACCAGATCCGCCAGTGGATCACCGACAACCCCACCCTCTCGGCCAAGCGCGACATCGCCAAGGCCTTTGGCATCAAGGGTGACGCCCGCATCGACCTCAAGCGCCTTTTGCGCGAGCTGGAGGAGGAGGGCGTCGTCGAGAAAAGGGCCAGGACCTACCGCGAGCCCGGCGCCCTGCCGCCGGTGGCGGTGCTGGAAGTGCTGGCCCCCGACGCGGACGGCGATCTGTTCGCCCGGCCGCTGGAAGAGGGTGTCGATACCTCGCCCCGCATCCTGATCGTGCCGCAAAAGGGCGATCCGGCCTTGGGCGCGGGCAACCGCATCCTTGCCCGGCTGACCAAGGTTGGCGGGCAGGACCATGACTATGAGGCGCGTCTGATCCGCGCGCTGGGGGTCAACCCGCTGAAAGTGCTGGGTATCTTTCGCGCCAATGCCGAAGGTGGGCGCATCCTGCCCATCGACAAGGGCTCGGACAAGGAATGGCGGGTGTCGCGCGACTTTACCGGCGGCGCCAAGGATGGCGAGCTGGTCGAAGGCGAGCTGGTCGGCAAGCGCATGGTCGGCCTGCCGCAGGCCCGCATCACGGCGCGGCTGGGCGACCCGTCGGGCGCCAAGGCCGTCAGCCTCATCGCCATTCACCAGCACGGCATCCCCGACCAGTTCCCTGACGCGGTGATCGCCGAGGCCGACCGCGCCGTCACCGCTCCGCCATTTCAACTGATCGGGGGCCAGCGCGAAGACCTGCGCGACATCGCCCTTGTCACCATCGACCCCGTCGATGCCCGCGACCGCGACGATGCCGTCACCGCCGAAGCCGACCCCGATCCCAAGAACCCCGGCGGTCATATCCTGTGGGTCGCCATCGCCGATGTCGCCCATTACGTCACCCCCGGCTCGGCCCTTGACCGCGAGGCGCGCAAGCGCGGCAATTCGACCTATTTCCCCGACCGCGTCGTGCCGATGCTGCCCGATGTCCTGTCGGGCGATCTGTGCAGCCTGCATGAACATGTCGACCGCGCCTGCCTTGCCGTGCGCATGGTGCTGGACGCCCATGGCCGCAAGCTGAGCCACCGCTTCACCCGCGGCCTGATGCGCTCGCGCGCGTCACTGAACTATGGTCAGGTCCAGACCGCGATGGACGGCAGCCCTGACGCCGCCACCGCGCCGCTGCTCGACCCCATCCTGCGCCCGCTTTATGCGGCTTACGAGGCGCTGAAACTCGCCCGCACGGCGCGCCAGCCGCTGGACCTCGACCTGCCGGAACGCAAGATCGTGATCAACGATGCGGGCGAGGTCACCTCGGTCGCCTATGCCGAACGCTTTGACGCCCACCGCCTGATCGAAGAATTCATGGTGCTGGCCAACGTCGCCGCCGCCGAGGAGTTGCAGCGCCTGAAACGTCCGCTTCTGTTCCGCGTCCACGAAGAACCCAGCCCCGAAAAGCTGGATGCCCTGCGCGACGTGGCCGAGGCGTCGGGCTTTGTGATGCCCAAGGGTCAGGTGCTGCACACCTCGCAGTTGAACAAGCTGCTGGCGCAGGCCGAGGGGACCGAGTTTGACGAGCTTTTGAACATCTCGACCCTGCGGTCGATGACGCAGGCCTATTACAGCCCGGAAAACTTTGGCCATTTCGGGCTCGCCTTGCACAACTACGCCCATTTCACCTCGCCGATCCGGCGTTATTCCGACCTGATCGTGCACCGTGCACTGATTGCCGGCCATGGCTGGGGCAGCGATGGCCTGTCGGCGGTGGATGTCGAGACCCTTGACGAGACGGCCAAGCTGATTTCCGACAGCGAACGCCGCTCGATGATGGCCGAGCGCGACACGACCGACCGCTACCTCGCCGCGTTTCTGGCCGACCGGGTCGGGGCGGAATTCACCGGGCGCATCTCGGGCGTGCAGCGCTTTGGCCTCTTTGTGAAGCTGGACGAGACGGGGGCGGACGGGCTGGTCCCGATCCGGTCGGTGGGGCGCGAGTTCTTTCACTACGATGCCGACAGCCAGACGCTGACCGGGTCCGACACCGGACAGGTCATTGGCATCGGGCAACGGGTTCTGGTGCGGCTGGCCGAAGCGACCCCGCTGACCGGCGGGCTGACGCTGGACCTTCTGTCGCTCGAAGGGGCGACGCTGAAACAGGGCAGCGCGCGGCGCGGCAAATACTCTCCCCGCAAGCCCGCGCAGTCCAAGGCGCGCGCCGACGCCACCAAGCGCAAGCTGACCCGCAAGCGGCGCTAAAGCGGATTCCCCTTTCTGGCGACATGGACTACCTTTGCCGGCATGACACGCACCCGAGCCGCCAGCCGCCTGACCGCCGCCCTTTTGGGGCTGGCCTTGGCCGTGGTGCTGGCTCCGGCGGCGCGGGCACAGCAGATGGGGCAGGACATGGCGCAGGACATCGGCACGGCAGAGGGGCTGAAAGGCTGGATCGCAGCCTTTCGCCCCCGCGCCCTGCAGGCCGGGATCACGGCCCAAACCTTTGACCGGCTGATGCCCACCGTCAGTTTCCGCCCCGACGTGCTGGAACGCGACCGCAAGCAGGACGAGTTCACCAAGACGATCTGGGATTACCTCGACAAGGCCGCTTCGGATGACCGTATCGCGGGCGGGCAAAAGGCGCTGACGGACCGCGCCGCCCTACTGGACGACATCGAGGCACGCTACCGGGTGGACCGCGCCGTGGTGCTGGCGATCTGGGGACTGGAAAGCGCCTTTGGCGCGGTGCGCGGCGACATTCCGGTGCTGGATTCGGTGGCAACCCTCAGCTACGACGCCCGCCGGGCGGTGTTCTTCGAGGCTGAACTGATCGCCGCCCTGCAGATGGTGCAACGGGGTCAGGTGACGCCGCAGGCCCTTGTCGGGTCGTGGGCCGGGGCCTCGGGCCATACCCAGTTCATGCCGACCTCGGTGATGGCGACGGCAGTTGATTTTCAGGACAGCGGCCTGCCGGACCTGTGGTCCGACGATCCGTCCGACGCGCTGGCCTCGACCGCCGCCTATCTGGCCAAGGCCGGCTGGAAACAGGGTCTGCCCTGGGGCTGGGAGGTCGCCCTGCCGGCCGGCTTTGACGTGGCCATCACCGGCGGCCGCACCCAAAAGCCCATGTCCGCGTGGGCCGCCCTTGGCATCACCCTCGCCGACGGCGCTGCCCTGCCGAGGGACGGCTGGTCGGCCCTTCTGTTGCCCGCGGGGGCGCGCGGTCCGGCTTTCCTGATCACCGACAACTTCGCCGCGATCGAGGCCTACAACCGCGCCGACAGCTATGTGGTCGCGGTCGGCCACCTGTCCGACCGCATCCTGGGCGGCGCGGCGATCCGCCACGACTGGCCGCGCGATCTGCGCGCCCTGACCCTGCCCGAACGGCAAGAGATGCAGTCCCGCCTGATGGCCGAAGGGCTCTATTCCGGTCAGGCCGACGGCAAGGTCGGCCCCTTGACCCTGGCCGCCGTCAAGGCGTTTCAACAGGCGACCGGCTTGGCCCCCGACAGCTATGCCAGCCTGCCCGTCCTGGACGCCCTGCGCGCCAAACAGGGCCCCGCCATTCCGCCGCCACCCCTGCCGACCGATTAGAGCTTGTCTGGTTTACACGGAAACATCCTCATCGAAAAACGCCTTCGAGCCTTGGCGAGAGGCAGCGGTTTTCGATTCCGTCTGAACCAGACACGCTTTAGAGCCGTAGGGCGCGCTTCAGCGCACCGCTAACACTCCACCGCAATCAGATGCGGTCCCCTGGTCGTCATCGCGCGCTGAAAGGCCGCGACGAATTCGTCGGTGGTGACGCAATGCACCCCCGCCACACCATGCCCCTTGGCCAGCGCAACCCAGTCGAGCTTGGGTTCGACCATATCGAACATCCGCGCCACGTTGCGGCCCGCCGTGGCCCCGACGGCGGCCAGTTCACCGTGCAGGATCTTGTAGACGTGGTTGGCAAAGATCACGACCGTGACATCCAGTCCTTCCCGCGCCATGGTCCACAGGCTTTGCAGAGTGTACATCGCAGACCCGTCGCCGGACAGGGCCAGCACCTTGCGCTCGGGGCAGGCCACCGCCGCCCCGACCGCCGTCGGCAGCCCCGCGCCAATCGCCCCACCCATCGTGATCAGCCAGTCATGCGGCCGCGCCGTGGCCATCGCCACCGCCATCGGCTGGCCCGAGGTGATGCTTTCATTGACCACGATCATGTCGTGCGGCATCAAGGCCGCCACCGCCTGCCCGATCTTGTCCAGCGTCAGCGCCCCTGTCGGCAGGGCGGGCACGGCCATGGGCATGAACGCTTCCGGGCCCAAGGTCAGCTGCCCTGACCCGACTTCGGCCTCAAGGGCCCTGAGTGTCCACTCCATATCCATCTCGATCGTCGCCAGCTCCACCACGCGCGTGCCCGGCGCTTCGTTCAGGCTGGGCTTGCCGGGATAGGCAAAAAACGCCGTGGGCCGCCCGGCCCCCAAAAGCACGAGCGTGGAGATGTCGGCCATGATCGCGACGTTGGCATCGACCTCATAAGCCAGACGGTCAAAGCGAAGCGATCCGCCGCCCCGCCGTTGCCGCGCGGCAAAGAACGGCGCCATCAGCCGCGCCCCGGTCTTGGCCGCGATCCGCGCCGCGACCAGTCCAAGGTCGGAATAAAGCGCCGCCCCATCCACCATCAGCGCCGCACCATCCCGGCCAAGCGCCCGCGCCGCCCCGGCGATCTCGACCACCGAGGGCCGCCGCAGGGCCGGGGGCGGGGCCGCGACTGCCGCGGCGCCGGCCCCTTCCCACGCCGTGTTGGCGGGCAGAATCAGCGTTGCGATCTGGCCGTTGCGCCCCCGCGCGGCCTGCACTGCCGCCGCCCCGTCGCCCGCAACCGTGCCGGCATCCAGCGTCATCCGCGTCCAGTGCGACACCGATTGCGATATCCCCACCGTGTCGCCTTTGAGCGGGCTTTCATAGCGCAGGTGATCGCTGGCGTGTTCCCCCATCACATTCACCACCCCGCTTTGCGCCTTGCGGGCGTTGTGCAGGTTGGCGTAGGCGTTGCCAAATCCCGGTGCCAGATGCAAAAGCGTCGCCGCCACCTTGCGCGACATCCGGTAATATCCGTCTGCCGCCCCGGACGTGCCGCCTTCGAACAGACACAGGATGCAGCGCATCTGCGGCTCGCGGTCAAGCGCTGCGACGAAATGCATCTCGGACGTGCCGGGATTGGCAAACACCGTGTCCACTCCCGACGCCAGCAGCGTCTGCACCAATGAGTCCGCACCGTTCATCGTCTCGACCTTTCGCCACACGCCGCGTCACCCCAACGCCTCGCGCTGCCATCCGTCCAGAAACTCGACCCGGTCGCAAGCCACAAAACGGGCAAGCCGGGCCAGTTCCGCTTCGAGCCGCTGCATTCGCCCGGCGCCAAAGCGCAGGCCAGCCTCGGGCCACAGCGCCTTGACCCGCAGGGCCGAGGCATCGCGGAACGCCTTGACGTCGATCCGCCCGATCAGGCGGTCACCTTCGAGGATGGGAAAGACATAATAGCCGTACTTGCGCTTGGCTTCGGGGACGAACACCTCGATCCGGTAAAGAAAGCCGAACAAAAACTCGGCACGGTCGCGGTCGCGCAGCGCCGGATCAAAGGGCGACAGGATGCGCAGCCGCAAGGATGGTTCGGGGGCGCGGGCCGCAGCCTCCACGACGTCGGGCCGGCTGAGGCTGCGCTTGCGCCCGCCAAGCGCACCTTCGACCTCGACCTCGATCACGTCGCCAGCTTTCAGGGCGCGGGCCGCCCAGTCCTTGGCCTCGACCGGGGTGATCAGCCCCCAGTAGCCGCGCAGTTCGGACGGGTCGGCAAAGCCCAGCCGGTCCAGCGCCGCGTTGCAGGACCAGTCCACGGTTTCCGCCGCATGGGGCATGGGGCCGCGATGGGCCTCGGGGATCACGCGCTCGGCCAGATCATAGACCTTCTGAAAGCCGTCGCGCCGCGTCACCGCCAGCTTTCCGGTATGCCACAGCCATTCCAGCGCGGTCTTGGACGGGTTCCAGTCCCACCAGCCACCGGACCCGCGCGCCTCGCCGATCCCGACATCCGAGGTGCTGACCGGACCCTCTGCCTCGATCCGCCTTAGCAGGATGTCGAACTGCGGTTCATAGCCGGGGCGGAACCATTTGGCCCAGTTCTTCTGCATCCGCTCTTCGCGGCGCGAGAAGTGGTGACGCCAGTGGTGGTGCAGATGGATGGGCAGGATCGAGGCGTCGTGGGTCCAGTGCTCCCACACCGCGCGGTCGCGTTCGTGCAGCTGTTTCAGCGCCTCGGGGCGATACGAATTGCGGCGCGACCACAGGATCATGTGATGCGCCCGCTCGACCGTGTTGATGCTGTCGATCTGGACAAAGCCGATGCGGTCGATCAGGGCTGCAAGGTCGGGGCCGGTGGCCGGACCGCCGGGCGCCTCGGCCAGCGCGTGGCGGTCCAGAAACAGGCGGCGGGCGGCTTGATTGG
>JANMCI010000251.1:0-1546 GCA_031361245.1 Rhodobacterales bacterium | reverse complement strand
CTGCGCAAAAGCTTTGGTGACCACGAAGTGCTCAAGGGCGTGTCGCTGACCGCCCGTGAGGGCGATGTCGTGGCCATCATCGGTGGCTCGGGGTCGGGCAAGTCGACCATGCTGCGCTGCATCAACTTTCTGGAAACCCCCTCGGGTGGCGAGATCGAGATTGGCGGCGAAATGGTCGCGATGCGCCCCGATGGCAGTGCCGCCGACAAGCGCCAGCTTGAACGTCTTCGCCAAAGCCTCGGCATGGTGTTCCAGAACTTCAACCTCTGGACCCACAAGACGGTTCTGGAAAACCTGATCGAGGTTCCCGTCCACGTCCTGAAAACCCCCAAGGCCGAGGCCATCGAGCGCGCCCGCAAACTGTTGACCCGCGTCGGTCTGGCCGAGAAAGAGGCCGCCTATCCCGCCTATCTGTCCGGCGGCCAGCAGCAACGCGCCGCCATCGCCCGCGCCCTTGCCATGAACCCCAAGGCGATGCTTTTTGACGAACCGACCTCGGCGCTTGACCCCGAACTGGTGGGCGAAGTGCTGCAGGTCATCAAGGGCCTTGCCGACGAAGGCCGCACCATGATTCTCGTGACGCACGAGATGAAGTTTGCCCGCGAAGTGGCAAGCCACGTCATCTACCTGCACAACGGGTTCATCGAAGAAGAAGGCCCGCCCGACCAGCTGTTCGGCGCGCCGAAATCCGAACGTCTTAAACAGTTCCTGAAAACCGTCGGATAAATCCGCAGCTATCCCAATCTGGAGAGAACAATGAAGAAGATCGCACTTGCCCTCGCAACTACCCTCGCCTTCGGAACCGCCGCACTGGCCGAACCGGTCCGTATCGGCGTCGCCTCCGAACCCTACCCGCCCTTCACCTCGCCCGACGCTGCCGGCACCTGGGTTGGCTGGGAAATCGACTTCATGGATGCGATCTGCAAGCAGGCTGCCCTTGAATGCGTCGTCACCCCCACCGCATGGGACGGCATCATTCCCGCCCTGACCGCCGGCCAGATCGACGTGATCATGTCCTCGATGTCGATCACCGACGAGCGGATGAAGACCATCGACTTCTCGAACAAATACTACAACACCCCGGCGACCGTCATCGGTGCCAAAGGCGCCGCCCTGACCCCCGATGCCGCCGGCCTGACCGGCAAGATCGTCGGCGTGCAGGTTTCGACCACGCATGAAGCCTATACCCAGAAGTATTTCGCCCCCGTCGCGGCCGAGATCAAGACCTATCAGACCCAGGACGAAGCGAACCAGGACCTTGCCGCCGGCCGCATCGACGCCATCATGGCCGACAGCCTCGCCATGGACGCTTTCCTTGCCTCCGACATGGGCAAGGCGTGCTGCGAGAACTTCGGCGCCGTGGCCGACGATCCGGCCATTCTGGGCCTTGGCGTCGGCTTCGGTTTGCGCAAGGGTGACCCTTTGATGGCCAAGCTGAACGATGCGATCGTCGCAATCCGCGCCGATGGCACCTATGACGCCATCACCGCCAAATACTTCACCTCGTCGATCTACGGCGCCGAGTGATGCTTGGCTCTGGGGCTCT
>JANMCI010000250.1:0-13734 GCA_031361245.1 Rhodobacterales bacterium | reverse complement strand
CGGGGGCCGGGTCAATTCGCAGGGCTGGGATCTGACCGACAGCGGCGATCTGGCCGCGATCGAGGCGGCGCGCGCCCCGCATGAGGCCACTGTATTCGAGGCCGCCCCCCGATTGGCGGGGCATATGGCGGGCGGGCTCAGGGTCGAGATCCGCAATCCCGCGACAGGGATTCTGGTCGGGAATTGCCTGATCGCACAGTCTGGCGACGTGGACACCAGTCTGCGGCTGGCCGAGCCATGGATTGCCACGCCGGACATCAGGGCCAAGGTGCTGCGCCGGGCGGCTGACCTTTATGAAGCAGAGCACGGAGCGATCTTTGCCTTGCTGGCGCGCGAGGCCGGCAAGACGCTGGCCGACGGCGTTAGCGAGTTGCGCGAGGCGGTCGATTTCCTGCGCTATTACGCCGATGGGGCGGAGACGCTGACGGCGCCGGCGCGCGGGGTATTTGCCTGTATAAGCCCATGGAATTTCCCGTTGGCGATCTTCACCGGGCAGATTGCGGCGGCATTGGCGGCAGGAAATGCCGTGCTTGCCAAACCGGCAGAGCAGACACCACTCATAGCAGCGCTGGCTGTGGATCTGATGCGAAAGGCCGGGGTGCCGGCATCGGCGCTGCAGCTCTTGCCGGGAGACGGGGCAGTTGGCGCGGCCCTGACGCGGGATGCCAGGGTCAAGGGCGTGGCCTTTACCGGCTCAACCGGGACGGCGCTGAAGATACGCGCCGCCATGGCAGATTATCTGGACCCGACGGCGCCGTTGATTGCGGAAACAGGCGGGCTGAATGCAATGCTGGTCGACAGCACGGCGCTGCCGGAACAGGCGGTGCGGGATATCCTTGGCTCGGCATTCCAATCGGCAGGGCAGCGCTGCTCGGCCTTGCGCTGCCTTTATGTGCAGGAGGACATCGCGGATGCGGTGGAAGAGATGCTGTTCGGCGCAATGGAAGAACTGGCTGTGGGGGATCCGTGGAAACTGGCCACCGACGTCGGCCCGGTTATTGATACCGATGCGTTGAGCACGATCCGCGACTATGTCGCACAGGCCCGGGACGAGGGGCGGGTTCTCAAGGAGCTGGCAGCGCCGGAGGGGATTTTCGTTGGCCCGACCGTGATACGGGTCAATGGTATTCGGGACATGGCACGCGAAATCTTCGGTCCAGTTCTGCATATCGCGCGGTTCCCTGCGGGCCGGATTGCTGAGGTTGTCGAAGCGGTCAATGCCACGGGTTACGGGCTGACCTTTGGGCTGCACACGCGGATCGACGACAGGGTGCAGATGGTGGTCGGCGCATTGAAAGTCGGCAACACCTATGTGAACCGCAACCAGATTGGCGCCGTGGTTGGAAGCCAACCTTTTGGTGGGGAAGGGCTTTCCGGAACTGGGCCGAAGGCGGGCGGGCCGCATTATCTGGCGCGGTTCACGCAGGTGGCTGCGCCCGAGACACAGGGCGGCGACGGCTCGACCGATGAGGCGGTGGTGGCGGCGGCCCTTGCCGTGGATCGGCCCTCGGGACATATCACGGCCACGGTGCTGCCGGGGCCAACGGGCGAATCCAATCGGTTGACGGCCGTCGCGCGGCCGCCTGTTCTGTGCCTAGGACCGACGCCGGCAGGGGCATTGCTTCAGGCTGATGCGGTGCGGGCGCTGGGTGGGCATCCGGTTGAAGCGTCAGGGCTGGATCCAGCGGCGCTGACACGGCTGGATGGGTTTTCCGGTGCGATCTGGTGGGGCGACGAAGCGGGCGGGCGGGTCCGGGCGCAGGCATTGGCGGGGCGTCAGGGTCCGATCCTGCCATTGATCGGCGGAATGCCGGATGCAGCGCATGTCCTGTTGGAGCGGCACGTCTGCATCGACACGACGGCGTCCGGGGGCAATGCACAATTGTTGGCGGAAGCGTCCGGAGACTGAAGCGTGTCAGGTGGTGCGGATGGTCTTGCAGAACGGCTCGAACAGGCCGTCGTTGCCACAGATCACGCTGCCCGAGGCCAGAATGTCGTCGCCTTCGCGAACTGCCTGCGCCATGCCGCCCGCTTCACGGACCAGAATGATCCCGGCGGCCATGTCCCAGGGCTGCAATTCGCGTTCCCAGTAACCGTCATAGCGGCCAGCCGCCACATAGGCAAAATCGAGCGAGGCTGCCCCCCAGCGCCGCACGCCGGCACATTGTGGCATCAGGCGTGCAAGGTCGCCCAAGGTCGCCGGCAGCGACTTTTTCGCGGCGAAGGGAATCCCGGTCGCAAAGACGCCGTCCACCATGGCGCGGCGGCCCGATACGCGCAGGCGGCGATCATTCATCCAGGCTCCGGCACCTTTTTCAGCCCAGTACATCTCGTCCTTGGCGGCATCGAAGATGACGCCGGAGACGATCTCGCCCTTGTGCTCGAGGGCAATCGAGATGGCCCAATGCGGCAGGCCGTGCAGAAAGTTGGTCGTGCCGTCCAGCGGGTCGACGATCCAGCGGCGGGTCGGATCGGCGCCCTCGCCGGTGCCGGTTTCCTCGCCCAGCCAGCCATAGGTCGGCCTGCCGCCCATCAACTCTTCCTTGATGATGCGCTCGGCCTCCATATCGGCCTTGGACACGAAATCGCCCGGCCCTTTGGAGGACACCTGAAGGTTCTCTACCTCGCGGAAGTCCTTGACGAGGGAACGGCCAGCCTTGCGGGCGGCTTTGATCATCAAGTTGAGGTTGGCGCTGCCTTGCATTGGGCTTCTCCGGGAGGTTCAGGTCGCGGGTGTTACACGCGGATGCTGGCGAAGGGAAGGGGGCGCGGATTGTTGCGAAATGTGAAAATATTGAGGAAACATTGTGAAAAAGTTTGGACATGACAGGCGGCCTGGGTAAGCATAGGCAACAGAAGGGGCGCTGCCATGCTCGGACAATCACGATATCCTGCTTCGCAGGTCATGCAAACGCGACAGGAATTCGCCGAACTGGCCGCCGGGTGGCGGATGGTTTCGGCCGCCTCTGCCCCGCAGGCGCGGGCCGATGCTGAGGTGCAGATATTCAATCAGATGGTGGTGGCGCTGGAGGGAAGGCTTGTCCCTCGGTGGCGCGGGGCTGACGGTCGCGAGGGTCCGGCGTTGACGGAGGTGCGGCTGTTGGCGCTGGGTGTCACGGCGAATGGCGGGGTGTTTCCGGACGACGAAAAAAGTCGCTGGAAGCCCGACTCATCGGTCACCGGCTACCGGGCAGGGGACCGGATCGCGCTGACGGAAGAGGTGTTCAGCCGACTGGCAGAGGTGGTTCTGGACGGCGTTGCCAGAACCGTCGCCGCCTGAGCCCTGTGGCAAGAACCCAAGGGATTCCGAATCCTCCGGACCCAAGTTGGGATGTTTCCGGACGGATGATCAGCCAAGTTCGCCTGAAAAGAAGGCTTCTGGATCATCAACCTCAACAAGCCGTTTCTTGTCGATCAGCCAAAACCGAGAGCCGACGTTGCGCACGAAACTGCGGTCGTGGCTGACCAGAAGGCAGGTGGCCCCTTGGTCGAGCAGCTCTGCCTCAAGGGCCTCCTGCCCCTCGATGTCGAGATGGTTCGTCGGTTCATCCAGAAGATAGAAATTGGGGTGCTGAAGTCGCAGGAGCAGCATGACCAGGCGGGCTTTCTGGCCACCTGACAGCGGGGCGAGGGGTTTGGTCTGGGCGTCCTGGCGAATGCCGGCGCCGGCGAGCAGGCTGCGGGCAGGCGCATCGCCAGTCTTGAAAGCCGTGACAAGATCGAAGGGCGTGGCTCTTGGTGGAAGGCTGGCCAGACCCTGATCGGAATGACCAAGGACAAGCGAGGGTGTGGATTTTATCGTGGAATGGCCATGTGTTATGGCACCAAGGAGGGTTGAGACCATCTGCGTCTTGCCCGCGCCATTGCGGCCAAGGATCACGACGCGGTCGCCCTTCTCGATCCATCTCTGTCCCGTCTTGAACAAAAGCCGTCCATCCGGTGTGGAAATGTCCGTGTCATTGATCGACATCAGCGCCTTGGCATGTGTGCCTGAATTCGTCAGCCTGATCGTCCCTGCCGAATGGTCCTTGTGGGCGGGGCGGGCTTCGGCCTCGATCTTTTCAGCGCGGTCCTTTAGCTGCTTGGTCTTGGTGATGAGGAGATCGGAGCCGGAGTTGATGCCGATGTTCTTCAGCTTGGCAGCCTGACGGCGCAGCTGGTCGGCCTTGCCACGGTCGTTTTCGAACTGACGATCCTGCGCTTGATCAAACTCGTTGAGGGCCGCGCGAGCTGGGGAATAGGGCAGAGCGAAGGTTCGCGAGGCTTGGACGCGTAAAAAAAGGCTGCGGTTGGTAACGGCGTCCAGAAAAGCGCGGTCATGCGAAGCGGCGATGACGGCGCAATCGCGCGGAAGTGCCTTGAGCCAGCGCTGCAGCAAACCGATGCGGGACAAATCAAGGTGGTTGGTCGGCTCGTCAAGCAGCAGGACCTCAGGCTCGAGCATGGCCGCGCGGGCAAGCAGGGCGGTGCGTTGCCATCCCCCGCTGAGGGCATTCAGGGGCTTGTCGCGGTGCTCTTCGGGGACATGAAGGTCGTCAAGGATGACATCGACGCGCCAGAAGTCGCTGACCGGATCGGTCAGGGCCGCGGCTACGGCATCGCGCAGCGAAAGGGGCAAAAGCGCTGCGGAGGCGTCTTGTTCGACCAAGGCTACTGTCGTGCCCCGGGCGCGGGTCAGGTCACCTGAGGTCGGCTCCAGATGGCCGGCAAGGCAGCGCAAAAGCGATGACTTCCCACGTCCATTGGCTGCGATCAGACCGAGCCGGTCGCCGGGCTCGAGGGAGAAGGAAAGATCCTCGAACAACGGAATGGCGAGGATCAGGGACAGAGATTTGGCGGAGATAAGGGACATGGGGCCTCGAATTGCAAAAGAAACGCTTCGGGGCGGGATGGGGTGCCAGCGATGGGACCGGGTCCGCCCTGCTTACGACAGCAGGGCAGAAACAGGGCCGGGGCGGCGCGGCTTGTGAAATCGGGTCTTCATGGATGCAATCTGGCGGATTGTGCGGCGAGGTCAAGTCCTCTGCAGCTTGACCGGCTCGGACCGCCCAAGGCGCAGGAAGTGGGCCATGAAAGGTTTGGTCACGTCGTCGTCGCGGGTGGCGGCGAAAAGGCGTTTGGTGATGGTTCCGTCGCCAAGGGAACGTGTGACGTAATCGGCGTTGGATCTTACATCGCGGATCACCCAGTCGGGCAGGACGGCAACGCCGCGATTGGAGCCGACCAGCATCAGGATCACGGCGGTCAGTTCGACCGGTCGCTGGGCGCGGGGTTCCACTTTGGCTTCGGTCAGGAATTCGGTGAAAATGTCGAGCTTGTCGCGGTTTACCGGGTAGGTGATCAGGGTTTGATCGCGGAAATCCTCGGGCTCGATGACGGGCTTTTGGGCGAGCGGGTTCAGGGAGGACGCCACGAAAGTGGGGTGATAATCAAAGAGCGGGTTGAAACTTATGCCGGGCAGGGGCTCGGGGTTGGAGGAAATGACAAGATCGACCTCTTCGCGCAAAAGGGCCGGGAAAGCGTCGAATGCCAGGCCGGCGCGGATGTCGACATCGACTTCGGGCCAGGCGTGGCGGAACAGCTCGAGCACGGGAAAGAGCCAGTCAAAACAGGCGTGGCATTGGATGGCGATGTGAAGCCGCCCGGTCTTTCCAGCGGAGAGGGCGTGAAACTCCTCCTCGAGAGCGGCAATTTCTGGTAGGATGCGGTCTGCGACGCGCAGCATTCGGATCCCGGCAGAGGTGAGGCGCATGGGCTTGGAGCGACGGACAAACAGCTCCATTCCAACCTGATCCTCGATGCCTGCCACCTGATGAGACAGCGCCGACTGGGTGGTGTTCAGAAGGTCCGCGGCCCGCGCGAGGCCGCCGGCCTGCTGGATGGCACGCAGGGTGCGGAAGTGACGGAGTTCCAGATACATGTGGTGAACCTCATGTAGATGATGAAAAATATGAATTGGATTCATGATTAGATTCTTGTCACAAAGACGCAAGCCTCAAGGAGCCTAATGATGTCCCTTCCCCGCATTTCTTTTGAATTCTTCCCGCCGCAGACACTGGAAGCCTCGTTTCGGCTGTTTGAAGCTGTGCAGATCCTGGCTCCATTGGAGCCGTCCTATGTTTCGGTGACCTACGGAGCGGGAGGCACGACCCGCAAACTGACGCACGAGGCGGTTGCGACGATTGGCAAACATTACGGGCTGAATGTGGCTGCGCATCTGACCTGCGTCGATGCAAGCCGGGCCGAAACGCTTGAAATCGCCGAAAGCTATGCCGAACTGGGCGTCACGGAAATCGTGGCCTTGCGCGGCGATCCGCCAAAGGGGGCCAAGGAATTCGTTCCTCATCCGGACGGCTTTGCCAACACGGTTGAGCTTGTCGAGGCGCTTGCTGCGATGGGCAAGTTCAAGATCCATGTCGGGGCTTACCCCGAACCGCATCCCGAGGCGGAGCATCTCCACGCCGACATCCAGTGGCTGAAGCGCAAGGTCGACGCCGGGGCATCGAGTGCCATCACGCAATTCTTCTTTGAGGCCGAAACGTTCCTGCGCTTTCGCGATGCGTGCGTCAAAGAGGGGATCGCCGTGCCGATTACACCGGGCATCTTGCCGATTCAAAGCTGGGAAGGCGCGAAGAAGTTTGCTGCGCGCTGTGGGGCCTTTGTTCCGCCGCGGCTGGATGAAAGCTTTCACTATGCCATTCGGGACGGCCGCGAGGAATTGCTGAGCCTGACGCATTGCACGACCCTGTGTGACCGCTTGATCAGCGAAGGGGTAGAGGACTTGCATTTCTACACCCTTAACCGGCCGCACCTGACCCGCGAAGTGGTGCGCGTTCTCGGCTTGGTGCCGGATGTGGCACTGGAAAAGGTCGCCTGATTTCAGCGGATTGCTATCGGGCATAGCAGCCCTATGATGGGGCGATGGAAATCCTTTCGCGTGTCCGGGGCTGGCCCGGCTATGTCGCATTGGTCGCCGTGCTGTCGGTGCCGTTTTATCTGCTGGGAACCGGGGGGGCGTCGCTGCCTTTTGTGGCGGCGCTGCCGTTAAGTGCGGTGATGGTGGTTATTCCGACGCTCGCCGCCGTGGCGCTGACGGAAAGCTGGGCCGGGGTGCGGCGGTTGCTGGCCCGGCTGGGCCAATGGCCGGGGCTGTTGTGGAGCATCATTGCCGTAGCGATCATGCCGCTGGTGTTCTGGCTGGCCGCGGTGGTCATGGCCACGACTGGCGCCCATCTGCCTGCGGTGCAATGGCTGCCCGCAACCGGCATGGCCGCCGCCATGGTGATCTTTGCGGTCGGGGCGGTGTTCGAGGAATTGGGTTGGCAGGGCTATGCCTATCCAAGAATGCGCTTTGCCCCGCTGTGGTCCGCGTTGCTGGTCGGGGTGATCTGGGCGCTGTGGCATGTGGTGCCGTTCGCCGAAATGGGCCACAGCGGGGCGTGGATTTTTTGGCATTGTCTGGTTACGGTTGCCTTGCGCATCATCATGGTATGGCTGGTCGAAAGCGCGCGGCAAAACCTTGTGATCGCTGTGCTTTTTCACATGATGATCAATGCCCCGTTTGGGGTGATCGGCAATTTCGCCGTCTTTTATGACCCGATGATCGCGGCCATCCTGCTGTGGCTGCTGGTCGTGGCACTGGTCGTGCTGCACGGGGCCGGGCTGGGCCGAGAAGCCGGTTAGTGCAGCGGGCTTGTTCCGGGCGGCTGCCTTCGGTTACCCTGTGCCAAACCCGTCAAAGGAACACCGCGTTGAGCAAGCCCATCTACATTCTGAACGGCCCTAACCTGAACCTGCTGGGACAGCGGCAGCCGGAGATCTACGGACGAGAAACCCTGGCCGATGTAGCGCAGTCCTGTTCGGATCTGGCGGAAGAGTTAGGCGTTTCCGTGCGTTGCCTGCAATCCAACCATGAAGGCCAACTGGTGGATTGGGTTCAGGAGGCGCGGGCGCAAGGCGCGGGCGTGATCATCAATGCCGGGGCTTATACCCATACATCCATTGCCATTCTGGATGCGCTGCATGCCTTTGAGGGCCCTGTGATCGAGGTCCATATCTCCAACATCCACAAGCGTGAGGGGTTCCGGCATCACTCCTACATTTCACTGCGTGCGGACGGGGTGATCGTGGGTTGCGGGACGCAAGGGTATCTGCTGGCGCTGCGCCGGGTGGTCGGGCTGTTGGGCAAGCGGTGAGGTGGAAGCCTTTGGCGGCAATGTCCTTGAAAGGCCCGATGGCAGGTTTGGCTGGCATCCTGCGGCGCGGCTTTTTGACGGAGTGGGGCGGGAGCATTTCCGCGTTACGTCCGGGCCAGCGCTGATCGCCGAACGTCCGGCCGGGCTGGCCATATCGCAAGCAATTGCGGCGGGGTCGTTTCGGGTGGGCGGCGAGGGACCGGCGCCGATGGGAGCGTTTGAAACGCTGACATCAGGATCGTCGGGCAGCCCTCGGCGGATCCGACGGTCGCCAGCGTCTTGGCTTGCGAGTTTTGCTATAAATGCTGGCCTTTTTGGCATAGGTCCGGGGTTGCGGGTCGCTGTTTTGGGCCGGTTGTCGCAGTCGCTGGCGCTTTATGGGGCGCTGGAAGGGATGCACCTTGGGGCGGTGGTGCATCAGCGGGACGACCGGCGACCGGACCGGCAGGCCAAGGCGCAGGAGCAGCGGCGGGTGGCGGTGATCTACCTGACCCCGGCGCAGGCGCGGTTGCTGGTCGAGGGGAAGGGCAAACTGCCCGCGCTCAGAACCGTGTTGATAGGCGGATCGAAGTTGGATGCGGGGCTTCGATCGGACCTGACGTGGATGGCGCCGGGGGCGGAGTTGCACGAGTTTTACGGGGCGGCGGAGGCGAGTTTCATAACCTTGGCTGAACCGGACAGCCCGGCGGAGTCGGTTGGCAAGGCCTATCCTGGGGTGGAAATCAAAGTGGATGCGGCGGGCGTGATCTGGGTCAAAAGCCCTTATCTGTTCGAAGGTTACGCTGGGGACGATACAGGCGGCGCGCGTTGGGGCGATGGATTTCTGACGGTCGGAGAGATGGGCGCGCTGCAGGACGGTTATCTGTATCTGTCGGGCCGCGCCGGGCGGATGGTCACGGTGGCCGATCAGAACGTGTTTCCCGAAGAGATCGAAGCCTTTCTGATGGAATTGCCGGGGGTCAGGCAAGTGGCCGTCGTACCAGTCGCCGATGATCTGCGCGGGATGCATCTGGTGGCGATCCTGCAGGGGAACGCAGCCGAGGAGGCGGCGATCCTGCGGGCGGCGCGTGGCAGGTTGGGGGCGTTGAAGGCGCCCAAGCGGTTGATCTGGCGCGAAGATTGGCCCGTGCTGCCCTCTGGCAAGACCGATCTCAGGGCAATCGTCGAGGGAATGAAAGGGTGACCGGGTGAGCGCCTTTGTGATCTCGGGGCGGCGCTCTGCGGTGGTGCCAAGGGGCGGGGCCTTTGCGCGATTGGGGTTGGTGGAATTGGCGGCACCAATCGTGGCGGCCTGTCTGGCTGACGCCGGGATCGACGTGGACGAGGTTGGAGAAGTCATTGTTTCCAACGCCTTGGGGGCGGGAGGCAACATCGCGCGCAGTGTGGCGTTGGCTTCGGGACTGCCGGAGCGGGTTGCCGGGCTGACTGTGGACCGCCAATGTGCCGGGGGGTTGGATGCCATTCTGCTCGCGCGGGCCATGGTGGTGGCAGGGGTCGCAGATGTTGTGGTCGCGGGAGGGGTGGAGAGCTATTCCCGGCGTCCCCTGCGGTTGCGGACCGATCCGACGGGCGGGCCTGCGGTCGCCTATGACCGCCCGCCCTTTACCCCGTGGCCGGGGCGCGACCCCGAGATGAACGCGGCTGCGGAGGCTTTGGCGCGACAGCTGGGGATCGGGCGGGAGGCGCAGGATCTATGGGCGGTGCAGAGCCATGCCAAGGCAGGGGTGCGCGGGAGATTTGCGGGAGAGATCGTGGGCCTGTGCGGGGTGGTGCGGGACGAATTCACCAGAACCCTCACGCCGGAAATTACCAGACGGGCCAAGGTGTTATGCGGCTCTGTTACAGCGGCCAATGCCGCAGTGGCGGCGGATGCGGCGGCGTTCGTGGTGGTGGTGTCGGAGCGGCGGGCGCGGCGGGTTGGCCGGGCGGTGCGGATTGCGGGCGGTGCCACCTTGGGCGGGCGGCCGGAGGAGCCGGGTCTGGCGCCAGTTGTGGCCATCGCCGAGGTGCTTGCCCGGGCGGGAATACGACCGGAAGACGTGCAACTCTTTGAAATCATGGAAGCCTATGCCGTGCAGGCCATGGCTTGCGTCGCAAAGGCGGGGTTGGACCCGGCGCGGGTAAACCTTGGGGGCGGAGCCTTGGCGCGGGGGCATCCGATTGGCGCCTCGGGGGCCGTTCTGGCGGTCAGGCTGTTTCATGACCTGCGGTCGGGTCATGGACTGGCGGCGATTGCGGCTGCGGGGGGGATTGGGACGGCGTTGTTGATGAACGCCGGCTAAGGGGCTGAGAACGCAGTGTTAACCCGGAATCTCGCCCGCAGGGAGCTGTCTTTTATCCGTCTTCCTTCTGTCTTCCTTCCGTCTTCCACCTGTCTTGCGAAGTGGATTTCCCGCGTCCGTTAACCAATGGCGGCGAATCGGCAGGAAGAGGGGCAAACTGCCCATCCCGGTGTTGGTGGCGGCGGTTCAGGCGCGCGACAGCAGGGCGCCGGGGCGCATCTGGGCGATGGCGCGGGTGATCAGCGCGCAAAGGACGCATTTGACCAGATCGCCGGCAAGAAAGGGCAGGGCGAGAAGCGCCGCCTCGGGCAGGGTCTTGTCCAGCGTCAGCGCCATGCCGGGGATGCCAAAGGCGTAAAGCACGAAGATGCCGCCGAGAACCGCGCCCGCGAAGGCGGCGTAGGTCACCGGGGCCGACCACCGCTCGACCACCAGACCCGCCACGAAGGCGGCAAAGGGGAAGCCGATCAGATAGCCGACCGACGGCGAGGCGAAAACGCCAAGGCCGCCGCGCCCGCCCGCGAGGAGTGGCAGGCCGGCCGCGACGAGGACAAGGAACAGGATCACGGCCAACGCGCCGCGTTTGGCGCCAAGCACCGTGCCGCAGAGCATGATGCCGAGCGACTGCGCTGTGATCGGCACACCCGACATCAGGTCGATCTTGGGCACGAGGCCCAGCACGGCGATCAAAGCGGCAAACAGGGCGATGTGGGTGAGGTTCTTTTCCATGGGTCTCTCTTTTGGTTTCGGTGCACTTAGCCTGTGCCACCCCTTGCGCGCAAGGCCTCGGCGACCTGGGTTGCATCATCGAGGGCGGCGAGCACGGCGGGAACGAGGATGCGCCAACCGGGGCGGCGGGCCGACCGGGCGCGGAAGGCTTCGGCGATGGCCTCGGTCTTGAGGAGCATGACGGGGATGAAGCGCAGGACCAGCGCCACCGCGAGGGCAAGCACGCGGGGTGACAGGCCAAGGGCCGCAAGCGGGCGGGCGAGCCAGGCGATGACGGCGATCATGTCGCTGAGCCTTGTGGTCATCGTGACGAAATTCGCGGCGGCGACAGCGGTGAGAAGCCGCAGGATCACGGTGACACCGCCGTGCGGGTCGCCCTGCCAGAGGTGCCAGAGCGCCACGACCAGCACGAAGGGCCAGAGCGGGCGGAGTAGGCGGGCCGAGGTTCCGGCGAACTCTGCCCCGCAGGAGAGCGCCAGGGCGGCTGTAGCGGCGGCGGCAAGGGCCAGAGTGGCAGGACTGTCGAGGCCGAACAGGACCACGGTCCACAGGCACAGCGCCGCCATCTTGGCACCTGCGGGCAGGCGGTGGGACCAGGTCTGGTGCGGGGAGGTCAGGGTCAGCACGGCAGGGTTCGGGGTGGGTTGCGGGGCCGGGAGCCTCCGGCGGGGATATTTGGGGACAGATAATGGGGGAGGTCGGCGCGGGATTGCGCCGCCACGCGCGGGGGGGCGTCACTCGGGCAGGGCGGTATCGGCATCCGTAGCCTCCAGGTCAGCCATGGCGGCGGTGAAGGTGTCAAGCACGGTGGCGGGCGGGCCATCGGCACGCAGACGGCCCTGGTCGAGCCACAGTATTCGGTCGCAAGTGGCGACGGTTCGGGGGTCATGGCTGATGGTGATGATCTGTTGCGGCAGCGCGGCAAGGCGGCGTTGCAGGCGGGTTTGCGTGGGCAGATCGAGGCCGGCAAAGGGCTCGTCGAGCAGGATGATCGCCGGGTCCATCAGGAGGACGGCCAGCAGGCAGAGGTAGTGGCGTTGGCCCTGGGAAAGGGTGTGGGTGGCGGCCTTGGCCCAGTGGGTGCGGCCTTCGTGCTGCAGGAGTTGTGCGACGGCTTCGCTTGGGTTGGGGTGGTTTTGCTGGGTGAGGCCGAAGGCGAGTTCTTCCTCGACCGTGGGGAAAAGGATCTGGTGGTCGGGGTTCTGGAAGAGGATGCCGATTTGGGTGAGGGTGGCTTTGCGGTCGCGGGCGGGGTCGATGCGGCCGATGCGGACGGTGCCCGAGGTGGGGGCGATTAGGCCGGCGAGGAGGCGCAGGAGCGTGGTCTTGCCGGAGCCGTTCTGGCCGAGGATGCCGATGCGGGGTTCTGACAGGGTCAGGGTCAGGTCGTGCAGGATTGGTTTGCCGCTGGCGGCGTAGGAGGCGTGGGAGAGGGTGATGGGGGCGGGCATGGGGTTCCATAGCGCCCTTCTGGGTGGGTTGGGAAGGGGGGCGTCCAGATCTGGACGTTTTGGAAATTAGGGAAATCGTAGGGGTCTGTTAAGGTTTGTTCATGGGATGTTAGGGGGAATGTGCAGGTGGCGATTCGGGGGTGGGGTTTGGGTCGTGATTAGCACCTTGATGCCACTGTCGGGTGGTGGGGTGGAGCCCCACTATACGCTTGCTTAGTCTATCGGGTCGGGAATGGTCTTTTCGCCGTAGCGATAGAATGTTAACCCGGTCAGGAACGGTCGGGCACCGCCCCAAGCCCTATAGCACGTCACAATTCTTTCAGTCACTTCTTCATTTGATCCGGTAAATTGTTTCGCGGGAGCAAATCCTATTGAGTTCTTGGCGAAGTAACTCGCAACTCCTCCCTCACGCAGCAACTTGGCAATCCCAATTCGTAGCAAATCCTCAAGCTCATCGGTCGTCAGACCGTACAATTTTGCGACAGCCCAAAACTGCTCAAGGGGATATTCCGACGCATAGTCTTCGCTTAGTGAGTCGATGACCTCCCGTAGTGTGCAAGGGTCTCTATCTTCCACGGCTGGCATTCGATCTAGGTCGATCATCTTCGAGCCCCCATTATGAACTTTGGTCAGGTGTCGAGTCGTAGGGGGCGCCTTTATCGCATCTCGTGTTGAAATTGCGTCCAAAAGGTGCGCCAAAGCGCACCCTACAAGGGGTAGGGTGCGTGATTCACGCGCCGCCTACGCAACCCGTGCTGCCTTCACCGACTCTTCCAGTATCCCCATCGCTTCCTTGAAATGCGCATCCGGGATGGTGATGGGGGCGAGGAAGCGGACGACGTTGCCGTAGACGCCGCAGGTCAGCAGGATCAGGCCGCGTTTTTGGGCCTCGACACGCACGCGGGTGGTGAAGGCGGGGTCGGGTTCGTGGTTGGTGGGGTTGGCGAATTCGACGGCGACCATGAAGCCGGGGCCGCGGATGTCGACAATCTCGGGCGTGGTGGCGCGGATCATTTCGAGGTGTTGTTTCAGGCGGGAGCCAAGTTCGTTGGCGCGGGAGCAAAGCTGCTCCTCCTC
>JANMCI010000225.1:0-5633 GCA_031361245.1 Rhodobacterales bacterium | reverse complement strand
TCACCTTTCGTGTGCGCAACATTCCGGCGGCGCTTTACAAGGCGATGGGCGGGTTTGCGACCAATGGCGTGAACATGACCAAGCTGGAAAGCTACATGGTCGGCGGCTCGTTCACCGCGACCGAATTCTATGCCGATATCGAGGGTCATCCCGACGACGCCGCCGTCGCCCGCGCGATGGAGGAGCTGGCCTATTTCACCACGCATCTGCACATTCTGGGCGTCTATCCCGCCGACCGGCAACGGGGATAGAGCGGGCCCGGTTTTGACGGGTTCAAGGGCACCGGAATACGTGTTCGAGTGAAACGAGCGGCAGCGATTTCCGATTCATTTGAAACCTGATCCGCTTTGGCTCGGGTCGGGTCGCGCGTCAGGCGGACTTGCTGCGGCGGAACCGGTCCTCAAGCTCGACCGCAAGCTGGTCGACGCGCTGGGCAAAGCTGCGCTCGACGCGTGACCGTGCCAGCCGCAGCGATTGCACAAAGATGCGGGCGGCGATGGTCTTGGGTTTGACCTCCAGCCGCACCTCGATCCGGGTGCGTTTTGCCCCAAGATCCAGAATGTCGATGGTCAGAACCCCGTCGACCGGGGCGGCCTTGCCGCTGAGCGCGAGGTGGGTGGTCGGCGACAGGGCGTCCAGCCTGATGGTGGCGCGGCGATCCTTGCCGCGATAGTTGAACATTGTATCCCACGTCATCCCCGATGCGGACGAGCGCAGATTGTCGGTGCGGATCACTTCCGCGCCGCGCCGCATGGCCGCCCGCTCCCAGCCCTCGAAATCCGCCAGCTGGGCAAAAACAAAGGGTGCCGGGGCCTCGACGTCGGATTTCGCTGCCAGTTTCATGTGCCCGCCTCTTGCCCTTGGCCTCATCGCCAATGTGGCGTTAACTTTTGCGCCATTCGCCGCTCAACGCAAGACGATCGGGTCGCTTTCAGGCATTTTCGCCACGGTCGAAGTGGCGGGCCTGCACTGCGGCGGCCAGCCGGCGGCTAATCCAGTTGGTCGGCCAGCCACCGCGACATCAGGAATTGTGCGATCGAGCCTCTGCGGCTGGGCTTGATCAGGGGATGGGTGCCGGCAAAGGCCGAGAGCAGGTCTTCGCGGCTGATCCACAGGGCGTCCTGCAATTCATTCGGGTCAAGCGTGATGGCATCGGTCAGCGCCTCACCCCGGCAGCCGATCATCAGGCTGGCCGGAAAGGGCCAGGGCTGGCTGGCCAGATAGCCGACCTCGCCGACCTGCACGCCGGATTCCTCGAACACCTCGCGCCGTACCGCCGCTTCGATGGTCTCGCCCGGTTCGATGAAACCTGCGAGCAGCGAATACATCCCCTCGGGCCATGTCGGGCCGCGACCCAGCAGCAGCCGGTTGCCGCGGGTGATCAGCATGATGACCACCGGGTCGGTGCGCGGAAAGTGCTGGGCCTTGCAGGACGGGCAGGACCGTTGCCACCCGGCATTCACCATCAGCGACGGCGCCCCGCAACTGGCGCAAAAGCCGTGGCTGCGGTGCCATTCCAGCACGGCCCTTGCGGTGGCGGCCAGTTCGGCCTCGCGCGGCGACAGGGCCGCCATGACCGCGCGCAATTCGCAAAACATCTGGGTCTGGGCCAGATCCGGGTGGCGCTGGACCGAGACGTCGAAAAAGCCCGCCTGCTGCGTGGTCGGATCGTCCGGCTGCCATGCCGACAGGTCCTGCACGAAAAGGGCGCCGTCCCCGTCCCGCCCCAGCAGGATTGCGGTCCCAACCGGCCCGGCCAGCGGATGGGCGGCGGGCAGCAGGGCCAGACTGCCATCCTCGTCCAAAAGCGGGCGGCCGCGCCACATCAACAGCACCCGCGCCGCCGGCCAAAGTGCCGCGACCTGGTCCGGTGCGCCCCGCAATTCCGCCGCGCGATCCAGCCCCGACCCGCCAAACGTCACGCTCTCGGCCAGCTTCATGCCCACCCCCCCCTGAATTGCCGCCTTGATGCCACGCCGGGCGGCCCGAGGCAAATCGCGACGTTCCTGAACGAATTACAACTTATAGTTGCGCAAGGACACGATTCGCCCTAATTTGCATTGCAATTCGCAACTTCGCCTGCCATGCCTCCGTGCGTGAAGGCCGTGTTGATGTCGAGTGTTTGGCGTAAGAGTAATGATCGGACCTTGCCATGGCGCGCGGCGCTGAAGCCCTGACCATCGTTCCGCCGGATGCATCGCAGATTGACGCGGACCTCTTCCATTTGCGCCTGCTTGCCACCACCGACCTGCATGTCCATCTGGTGCCGTGGGACTATTACGGCAACCGCTCCGCTGCCAGCTCGGGTCTGGCCCGCACCGCAACCCTGATTGCCGCGGCCCGGGCCGAGATCGCGGCGCGGCAGGGGCTGTGCCTGCTGCTCGACAACGGTGATTTCCTCAACGGCAGCCCGCTTGGCGATCTGGTGGCCGGCGCGCCGGATCCGGCCACCGCGACCCATCCGATGATCGCCGCAATGAATGCCCTTGGCTATGACGCGGCGACCTTGGGCAATCACGAGTTCTCCGAGGGGCTGGAGTTCCTGATGTCCTGCATCGGCGCGGCGCAGTTTCCGATCGTTTCGGCCAACATCGCCCGCAGCCTTGGCGACACTCCGTTGGCCGACCGGATGCTGGTGCCTGCGACGGCCCTTCTGCAGCGCGATCTGCCGGGCCGGAACGGCAGCACCCACAGCCTGAAGATCGGCATCATCGGCTTTCTGCCGCCGCAGACCACCCAGTGGGACCAGCGCCAACTCGGCGGCAGTCTGGTGACCCGCGACATCCTTGACGCCGCGGCCGCCCATGTGCCGCGCCTGCGCGCCGCGGGCGCCGACATCGTCATCGCGCTGTCCCATTCCGGCATCGGCTCTGCAACCGGCGGCCCGGGGATGGAGAATGCGACGGCTGCGCTGGCGGCCCTGCCCGGCATAGATGCGCTGGTGGCGGGCCACGCGCATCAGACCTTCCCCTCGGCCGATTTCCCGCTTGGTCCCGGCATCGACCCGGTCCGGGGCACGTTGTGGGGCAAGCCTGCGGTGATGCCGGGCTTTCACGGCTCGCATCTGGGGGTGGTCGATCTGACCCTGACCCACTGCGCCGGCGTCTGGCGCGTCCAGTCGGGCGCGGCCGAGCTGCGCCCCATCGCGCGGCGCAATCGGGCCGGGCGTGTCGTGGCCGTGACCCGAAGTGCCGCAGGCATTCTGGACATCGCCGGCCCGGCCCACCGGGCGACCAGGACGTGGTCAAGACAGGCCATCGGCCATACCGACACGGCGCTGCACAGCTATTTCGCGCTGGCAGCCCCCTGTCCCGCCGTGACGCTGGTGGCCGAGGCGCAGGCCGCGCATGTCACACGCGTCCTTCAGGGCGGCCCCCATGCCGGCCTGCCGGTGATTTCGGCCGCCGCCCCCTATCATGCCGGTGGGCGCGGCGGGCCGGAAAGCTATGCCCTCATCCCTCCCGGCCCGATTGCCCTGCGCCACGCCTTCGACCTCTTTCCCCATCCTGACAGCATTGCGGCGCTTCTGGTCACCGGATCCGACCTGCAGCGGTGGGTCGAGCGCAGCTTCAGCCTTTATCACCAGATCGCAGCCGGGTCGCAGGATGCGCCCCTCGTCAACCCTGACTTTCCCGGCTTCAATTTCGACCAGATCGCCGGCCTGACCTGGCTGGTCGACCTGACGCAGCCGGCGCGGTGCGACACCCGCGGTTCCGTCATCAATCCGGCCAGCCAGCGCATTCGCGACCTGCGCCATCAGGGCCGCCCGATCGACCCGGCGGCCCGCTTTGTCCTCGCCACCAACAGCTACCGCGCCGCAGGGTCGGGCGGGTTCGCCGCAGCCACGTCCGACCGCGTCATCCTGAACGGCCCCCACTTCATCCGGGACATCCTGCTGGCCCATATGGCGGGTGGTGCTACCCTGTCCGACCGCCCGCCGCCCAACTGGCGCTTTACGCCCACGCCGGACACCACGGTGATCTTTGAAAGCGCGCCCGCTGCCGTCGCCCATATCGCAGAGCTGTCGTCAATGACGCCCGAGGCGCTCGATCTGACCCCACGCGGATTCCGGCGCTTTCGCCTGCACCTGTGATCGGCTATGGCACTGCCAGAAGCTCGGGCCAGAAATTGAGGGCAGAACCATGTACGATGCCATCTTGTTCGATCTCGACGGCACCCTGATCGACACCGAAAGCCTTGCCGTCGCGTCCGGCTTTGCCGCCTTTGCCGAAGTGGGCTATCCGGTCGAGGTCGAATTCATGCACCGGCTGGTCGGCATCGACGGCCCGACCTCGGCCCGGATGATCCTCGAGCGTCACCCCGGTCTTGAACTTACGGCGCTGGAAACCTTGTGGCGGCGTGAGTTCGAGGCGGCAATGCAGCGCGGGTTAAGCCTCAAACCCGGCGTGACCGAGCTTCTGGGCCATGCCCTGCATTTGCCGCGCGTGCTGGTCACCTCGTCACGCCGCGTTGACGCCCATGCCAAGCTTGGCCGCGTCGGGCTTGGCCAGAGCTTTGCCCATGTGGTGACCGTCGATGACGTGACCTGCGCCAAGCCGCACCCCGAGCCCTATCTTCTGGCCGCCGAACTGCTGGGGGTCGCCCCCGCCCGCTGCCTCGTGTTCGAGGACAGCGAGGCGGGATCCGAGGCGGCCCATCGCGCCGGAATGGTCGTGGTGCAGGTGCCGGACGTGGTGCCAAGCGAAGGGAAATGGGCGCATCATCTGGCGGTAGATCTGCTCAGCGGGGCACGGGCGGCGGGGCTGATTTAGGCGGTCGTGCGGGGAAGGGGCCTGCGGGCGTCGGGCCGACGCCCGAAGGCCGGGATGCTGTCTGACCTCAGCTGATCGCGACCCTGCGCGTCACCTGACCGTTGCTTTCCCAATAGGTGTGCTTTTTGGTGATCCAGGGATCGTCCATCGCGGGCTGGATCTCTCCCGATGTCGCAATGGCCCGGGACGTGACCTTGTGTTCGCCGGGGGCTGCGTCTGTCCAGTCAAGATACCAGACCCGCCAGGCGAATTCGGACATTTCGCTATCGTCAAAGGCGGCCGGACGCCAGTCGCCGTCGTCGATGCGGACCTCGACCCGGTCAACCGGAACACCCCAGGCCACCCCGGTGATGCGGTAGCCCTCGTCACTGTGGGTGACCCGGGCCGGAACCGATTTCAGCCGGGCCCGACCGACCGAGGTTTCGGCCCATACGGTTTCGCCGTTGTGCTCCTCTTCTCTTATCGTCACATAGTCGCGGCCCATCAGCAGACTGGTGAACCGGCGGTCGCGGATTTCGATGCGTTTCAGCCATTTGACATTGGCGATGCCGTACCAGCCCGGCGCAATCAGCCGCAGCGGAAAGCCGTGCTTGGTGGGCAGCGCCTCGCCGTTCATTTCATAGCACAGGATGTTGTTGGGGCTCATCGCGTCGGCCAGTGACATGCTGCGGGCAAAGTTCTGATGCATCGCCACATCGCGGATGGCATCCTTGAGCGTGATGTCCCCGACATCGGTGCCCCAGAACACGACCTCGATGCCGTTGTCCTTGACCCCGGCCTCTTGCAGCAGGGCAGCCAGCGAGGTGCCGGCCCATTTGGCGTTGCCCGCCGCGCCGACAAAGTTGTCAAAGCCGTGATTGC